>CAJUCG010000029.1 GCA_910585065.1 uncultured Lachnospiraceae bacterium | reverse complement strand
ATCAAACTTGCAGGGCACTCTGACTCCTAAGCTTTGCGGAGCCGGAAGATCTTATGAAGCTACTAAAATCCGGAGCTTGTCAGCTAGCACCGGATGGAGGGAATGTCAAATAACTGACTGTGATGGGAGATGCCGCAGTGGATGGGCTTTCGGACAGGGGTTCGACTCCCCTCAGGTCCACTGGTAAAAGGACGGCTGCAATTTGCAGCCGTCCTTCTTTTCGATTGATGGATGGGGATGAGAAATATAACAGGGGGAAAAATGAAATCCAAAATGCAGATCAATAAAAAAGAATTCTACAATATTTTAGCAAGGCTTGCCTTTCCCATCGCATTCCAGAGCCTGATGCTTGCGTCCGTAGCGGCAGGGGATGCACTGATGTTGGGGAAGGTAGCACAGGATGAGATGACCGCCGTTTCCTTAGCGACTCAAATCCAGTTTATACAGAATATGTTTGTCACGGCAATCGCGGGAGCGGGAGCTATCCTTGGCGCGCAATATTGGGGAAAGCGCGATAAATATACACTGGAAAATATATTTAACTTGATTCTTCGGTTCAGCGGTGCTGTCTCCGTACTGTTTTTCCTTGCCTGTGAACTTATGCCAGAACTGCTTATGCATATCTTCACACCGGATGCTCCACTCATCGCTATCGGCAGCTCCTATCTGCGCATTGCTGGCTGGTCATATTTGCTTACTGGTATTTCCCAGTGTTATCTGGCGGTGATGAAGATATCCGATCATGTGAAGCCCTGCGTATTTATCAGCTCCTGTGCAGTAATTTTAAATATTGGTCTGAATGCTGTATTTATTTTTGGATTACTTGGCGCGCCGAGGATGCAGGCAAGGGGGGCAGCTCTCGCCACCACCATCTCCCGCATTGTTGAACTTGTCCTTTGCATTGTGATATCCGCGAAAACATCCTATATCCGCCCAGTATTTGGAAGATTTTTCCAAATACCAAAACTGTTGAAATCTGATTTTGCAAAACAATGTCTCCCCCTTATGGGAGGATCTTTATGTTGGGGGATCGGATTTACGTCCTATACCGCCATTATGGGACATATGGGAACTGATGCGGCAGCCGCCAATTCTGTGGCAGCAGTTGTCCGTGACCTGATCTGTTGTATGTGCAACGGTATTGGAAGCGCGGCGGGGATCATGGTAGGAAATGAACTTGGTGCAGGGCACCTTGAACGCGGAAAAGCCTATGGGATAAAGCTTAAAAATATTTCTTATGTCATTGGCTTTGTATCCGCTGCCCTTGTGCTTGCCGTGACCCCACTTATTATAAATAGAGTAACCCTAACCTCTCAGGCCAGAGAATATCTTATAGGAATGATGGGGATTATCGCGGTCTATATGATTGGCCGCTGTATCAATACCGTTGTAATCAATGGGGTGTTAGACGGGGGCGGTGACACTCTGTTCGATATGTACAGCCTGATTGTCTGTATGTGGCTGCTTGCCATTCCCTTGGCACTTGTGGCGGCATTTGTCCTGCACTGGTCTCCGCTTATCGTTTATTCCTGTACCTGCTTAGACGAGGTAGGAAAGATTCCCTGGGTGATCTTTCGCTTTCGAAAATATAAATGGGTGAAGGATCTGACAAGACCTATGAATTGATTGCCTCCACCACCGCAGGAATCATCTGCTTTTTGCGCGATACCACACCTGCAAGCAAAAAGCCTTTCTCCCTCGCTTTGACATGAAATGCATTTTCAAGCAAGCTTTCCGCCCCGTTCCCGATGTAGAGTACTTCGGTCGATTCACGTATGATATTAGTCAGCATAAAAAATACCATATCAACGCCCAGTTCCTTGTATGCCTTCTCCATATACGGCAGCAGCCGTTCCTTTAGCTCCGCCAGCCCCAGCGCATTCATTGAATTGATCTGTCCGACACCAAACATAATATTTCCCGCAGAGAATTTTTTAAAATCCTGATAAAAAATCTCCTCGGAAGATTTTAGTTTCAGATCGCTGCCCGCCTCGAACATCTCCCCGGCAAACTCTGTCACATCAAATTTTGCAATTGCCGCAAGTGCTTCTGCTGCCGCCCGATCAACCCCTGTACAGGTCGGGGAACGATACATTAGTGTATCAGAGATAATTGCTGCACATAAAAGGCTGGCTATTTTTGTATCAATCTCTACCCCATTTTCCTGGTACATCTGATAAATAATCGTTGCCGTGCAGCCGAGCGGCTGATTGCGGAAAAAGACGGGCGACATCGTCTCAATTGTGCCAAGCCGATGATGGTCAATAATCTCTAAGATCTCTGCCTCGTCCACACCGTCCACCGCCTGAGTCTTTTCATTGTGATCAACTAAAACCACTTGTTTTCGCCGCATATTTAATAAATTTCGGCGAGAAATCATCCCGCAGTAATTGCCCTTGCGGTCAAGAATTGGGAAATCTCTGTTGCGCTTCTGTGCCATCACATTTTTAATTTCTTCGACAAATGCATCCTTTTGAAAGGTATTTAGATTGTCCCGCACCATAAAATGTGCGATCGGCATACTCTGGTGAATCAGCCGCGCCACCGTGTACGTATCGTGCGGCGTGCTGATCACAGTACAGCCATGTTCTTTCGCCAGCATCTGTATCGTATGGGAAACCTTCGCCCCCTCGCATACAATAATGCAGCCTGCATTCATCTCGATCGCGCATAATTGCGATTCATAGCGATTTCCAAGAATCACCAAATCATGTTCCTCAATATAATCTTCCATTAAATCCGGGTTTGCCGCCGCAATCAGCACTTTTCCTTCAGTGAATATCTCCCCCGGATCACCGACAACCATTGTGCCGTCCAGAGTTTCCAAAATATTGGTATATGGCGTTTTCGCTTCTGCCAAAATTTTACTGTCATATACTTCCATATACGAAGTTGCAATATCACTGATGGTAATTAACCCCGCTAATTTCCTGCCTTCCGTGATGGGAAGCGTCACCACATTCTGCTTTTTCATTAACATCCATGCTTTTTTCAGCGAGATCTGACTATTTACCCCCGCTGTGTTCCGGATCTCAATATCGCGCACCTGGGTGGAAACATCTGAGATATACTCCGGCATCTTCACTCCAAAACGGTTCAGCACATACTGTGTCTCCGCGTTGATCTGTCCCGCCCGCATTGGCACATATGCTCTTCCCGTCAAAATTTTCTTTAGGTTTGCGTATGCAATTGCGGAACAAATGGAATCCGTGTCCGGATTCTTATGCCCGATCACAAAAATTTCGCGCTCCTGCTCTGCCATACTTTCTCCCCTTATTTTCAGTCCCACAGTTTCCCTTTTCAGCGTCAGAATTTCTTTCGGGCACTGCTCCGGGAAACTGCTGTTTTAATATAGATTCTTTACTTTAAAGTCCTTCTCCGCCTCTCTGCGCTGATCTTTCTTCGCGATCGCCTCGCGCTTGTCATAAAGTTTCTTCCCGCGTGCCAGACCAACTTCCACCTTGACCAGGCTTCCCTTAAAATAAATGTTTAATGGCACCAGCGTATATCCCTTTTCCTTGATTTTTCCCAGCAATTTGTTAATCTCATACTTGTGCAGCAGAAGCTTGCGCACGCGCAGAGGATCTTTATTAAAAATATTGCCCTTCTCATACGGGCTGATATGCATACCGTACAGATATACCTCGCCCCTCTCAATGCGAATAAACGCCTCTTTAATGCTTCCCTTCCCCATACGCAGAGATTTTACCTCCGTCCCGGCAAGTGAAATTCCCGCTTCATACATTTCTTCAATAAAATAGTCAAAAAATGCCTTTTTATTGTTCGCTACAATCTTTTTTCCTTCCTTTGAACTCTTTGCCATACTCCCTCGTTTCTGCTCTAATAAAAATTTATGCTATAATATTTTTCTCTAATTATACTTTTATAAAAACTATTATATTATAATCGCGATATTCCCTGCATTATCCTACACTAATAGCATCTCAATTGTTTTTAATGCCTTGTCCGTCGCCACAATCTCGACTTTCACTTTTTGTCCAAGCTTGTAGGTTCTCCTTGTATGCTCGCCAATTAGCTGATAGCCCGCCTCATCGAAAATATAGTAATCGTCACCCATCTCGGAAAGACGCACCATTCCCTCCACCGTATTTGGCAGTTCCACATACATCCCCCAGGAAGTCACTCCGGAAATCACTCCCTCGAAAACCTCGCCGAGTTTTTTCGACATATATTCTACTTTCTTTAATTTCTCCACCTCGCGCTCCGCCTCGTCCGCCCGGCGTTCCGTCTGACTCGCCTGTTTTGCCGCCTCAAGGAGGATTCCGCGATAGTGGGAGATACGCTTTTCATCAAGTTTTCCACGCAGATTTTCCTTGATGATCCGGTGAATTTGCAAATCCGGGTATCGTCGGATAGGGGAGGTAAAGTGGCAGTAATATTTTGCCGCCAGCCCGAAATGCCCGTCGCAGTAATCCGTATATTTTGCCTGCTTCATCGAGCGCAGACAGAGCCTTGCAATCATCGGCTCCTCGGCTGTCCCATCCACTTTCTCAAGAAGTTTTTGCAGTTCCTTGGGATGAATCTCATCCTGCCCGATATGAATGCTATAGCCGAAATTATTGATAAAGATTCCTAATTTCTGAATCTTCTCCGTATCCGGATTCTCGTGTGTCCGATATAAAAATGGTAATTCCTGCCAATAGTAATCTTCCGCGACGGTCTCGTTGGCGATCAGCATAAAATCTTCAATTAATTTTGTTGCGCGATCGCGCTCATACGGCTTGATCTCTAGGGGATTGCCCGCCTCATCCACCATAATCTTACACTCCGGGAAATCAAAATCGATCGATCCGCGCTTTCTTCTCTTTTCCCGCAAAATTCCCGCAAGTTCATCCATCTGCAGCAGCATGGGTACAAGTTCTTTGTAAGATGCACACTCTTCCTCGTCGTGATCCTCAATGATTTTCTTTACCGAAGTATAAGTCATACGGTAATTGACATTGATCACGGTTTCCGCAATCTGATGTCCCACCACATTTCCCTTTTTATCAATCTCCATCAGACAGCTTAATGCCAGTCGATCGCTGCCTGCATTTAATGAACAGATGCCATTTGAGAGGCGATGCGGCAGCATCGGAATTACGCGATCTACCAGATAGACACTTGTCCCGCGCTTATACGCCTCCTTGTCAAGTGCCGACCCCTCCTTTACATACTCGCTGACATCCGCGATATGCACACCTAACTCCCAGTGATCCCCCTTGCAGTTTAATGTGATCGCATCGTCCAAATCCTTCGCGTCCTCGCCATCGATAGTAATGGTAAGAAGTCCCCTCAAATCAAGCCGCCCCTCCATCTGCTCTGCGGCAACTTCCTCCAAGACGCGCTCAGTCTGCGTATAGACTGCCTCCGGATATTCAAGCGGAATGCCGTAAGCGTAAACTACAGAAAGTACATCCACCCCCGGATCATTGATATGTCCGATCACTTTGACGACTTCTCCTTCGGGATTCTTTTTCTCATCTCCATAATCGGTAAGCTCCACTAGGACTTTATGCCCATTTACCGCTCCTGCGGTCTTTCCCTTGGGAATAAATACATCGTAGGCAAATTTTTGGTTGTCTGGAATAACAAAGCCAAAACTCTTTCCCTTCTGATAGGTACCAACAATCTGTTTTGTCCCGTGTTCTATAATCTCAAGCACCCTGCCCTGTGCCCGTTTTCCTAAACTCCTTTCCTCCTGCACCAAAATCCGTACTGTATCCCCGTCCAGTGCGCCCTTTGTCTCCTCCCCCGGAATAAAATAATCCTCTTTTTCCCCCTCGACACTCACAAAGCCAAACCCGCGGCTTGTCCCGTGAAATATACCCGTCTTTTTGTCTGCGTCCGCCGCGCGGTAACGGCTCATTGTATCCACTGTGATCTTTCCCTCGTGAATCAGCGCGTCAAGCATTTGTTTTAATTCCTCGCGCTCCGCCTTCGGCACCATCAACAATACCGCAAGTTCTTTAAAACGCATTGGCCGATAATTCTTATCTGTGATCAATTCATAAAGCACCTGTTTTTTGTCTTCCATCTTCCCTCATTTCCAAAGCACACAGCAAAAGATGCCATAGCACTTTCAATCTTTTTTTGCAGATATTTTAATTTCGCTCTAAATAATGCAGTTTTTCGCCCTTAAAACGTAAAAAAGGACACGCCAAGAGCCATGTCCTTTGGATTGATTTACCATTTCATTGCCAGAACAATCGAGAAAATAATAAAGAGTGCAGCGAGGATCTTTGTGATCTTCTCCAAAGTCCCCTCCATTGAACGTCCTTTATTCTTGCCCCAGTACGTATCTGCCACACCGTTGATCGCTCCGGAAAGCCCTGCGGATTTGCCCTCCTGCATCAGTACAACCACAATCAATGCAATACAGAGCAATACATAAATTACTGTAACAATACCTCTTAAAACTTCCATGCTTCCTCGTTCCTTTCCTTCCGCTTTTCGCATATTTCGCCAAGAAAGCGCTGCACGGTTCAATCCTTCCCGCTTTTACCGCTTTCCTTCTACGACCCTGCACAGCCTGTTCAAAGTCATGGTCTTGATTATAGCATATCCGTAGCAGGATTTCAAGTATTTTCTTGCGCGAAAATTTTATCTATTCTGTCCCCTTTGAATCTTTGGTAGTTTCGGATTCGTTCACCAATTTCATTATTGCCGTCAAATCCTCCTCTGCATCTGTGATAACACATTTGAGCATAATCAAATAGATAATCAAAAATAAAAAAATACCAACAAAAGTAAAATCGCAAGTTCCACTTAATAACCGAAGACCAAGAATTATTCCCATACACACGCAAAAAAACATGAAAACCCGGTATAGGATTTTGCACCTTGTAAAAAATCTCAACGATATCCTCCTTTATCCTATTGCCAAATCTCTTCCCCACCTGATCCACAGCAAAAATTTATAGATCGGTAACAGCAAAATAGTCAAATAGTGCGTAGTTTCCTGAATCCCTGTGATTTGCACTTGCATACATTCCGATAGTATTGCCAACAAATCCGCCCGCCATCTCAGTGCTTAAAAAGCGTGCGTCCGCCTCGGCTGGAAGTTTTGCAAAGGCTTCATTTTGCAGAGCATACCAAAAAGAAAGCTTCTGTCCTCTCTGCATGATTTTTAGGGTGATCGCGATCTTTGCCTGTGGAAGTGTAGTTTCTGCAATTACAGAGTCTACGCGGTTCGGTGATTCACCAAATTTCACCACACGCAGCAGAAATTTTCCATTTTCTTCCATTACCACAAAGCGCAGACTTGCCATCTCGCTCTGCAAAATAACGATTCCTGCCTCTTCGCCCACACCGGGAGCGAATTCCATCCGCGTCTCCGCCATATAATTATAACTCTTTTGCCGCACACCAAGATAGGAGGCGGTTGTCGGTGCTGTAATCACTTCCGCCGCCGTTTTTAGGGCGAGTTTTCCCGGAATTCTCTCAAGGGAATACATATCCGGTTTTGGATTGCGCACGGTCACAAAATGCGGGTCAAGTGCCCGGTCATGGAAGGTATAAAAATCCTGCTCCGGCAATGCATCTTCCTCTGAGAGATCAACATCCAAGATATCAGTTAATCTTCCTTCTCCCTCGTTGACTACCGGCCAGCCATTCTCCCAGGTAACTTTCGCAAGGAAGGTTTCGCGCCCCAGTCCGCTATACCCCTCACATGGACGGGAGGCAAGCATTACCATATACCAGTCGCCTTCCGGGGTATCCACTAAGTCGGCATGTCCGACATAGCGGATCGGATAGGACTTTCCCAGATGGCGGTGGGTTAAGATCGGGTTGTCAAAATTTCCGACATACGAACCGAAAATTTCTTTGCTGCGCGCCACACAGACTGCGTGGGAAGGTCCCGTGCCGCCCTCGGCGTGCATAATATAATACCAGCCATCCTTCTTGTACAAATGCGGACCTTCCGGCCATTCAGCATCGCGCATTGCCCCTTTCCAGGCTAGTTTGTAGTCTCCGACAAGACAGAAATTCTTTATATCAAGCTCCTGAATATAAATATACCAATCCCCGTTGTAGCGCACACCTTCCGGATTTGGGCGCGTGCCGATATAGTAGCACTTTCCGTCCTCATCAAAAAAGATGCTCGGATCAATTCCCTCCGCTCCCTTTAAATAATGTGGTTCCGACCAAGGACCGGCTGGATCGGTGGCGGTAACGATAAAATTTCCCCCAAAGGAAACATTAGTGGTGATCATATAAAACACACCGTCATAATACCGGATTGTCGGTGCGAAAATTCCGCGCGACATCCCATCATTCCCAAGGGGAAGCTGAGAAGGGCGATCAAGAATATTTCCAATCTGGCGAAAATGACACAAATCTTTGCTTGCAAAAATTGGTACGCCCGGAAAATAGGCAAATGTAGAATTCACAATATAATAGGTATCTTTGACCCGACAAATTGACGGGTCAGGATAAAAACCGGATAAAATCGGATTTTTTACTTTTGACATGGCAGTTTCCTTTCAAATTGAAACATATTTTTTTAATGTTGCCCGCACTGCGCCGACTCCCGCATTCAGCTCGTTAAAGTACTCTGTGATTTTTTCCGCCAAACCGCATTCTACTAAGTTTACGGCAAAGAGATCTTCGCGGGATAAGATACCGTCAAGACTTTCTTTTCCTGCGCGCTCTCCAAAATTTATACCTTCCAATACTTTTGTCAATTCCTCCAACATCGGATCGGAAGAAGGGGCGAATTTTTCCCCGGTATCGTCGACTCCTAAAAGATAGCGCAGATATCCTGCCAGCACAAGTGGAATAAAGGTAAGGTGATGAACCCCCTGCCCTTTTGCAAGATAAGCCTTGATTGTCTCGCCAAAGCGAATTGGAAGTTTCTGGGAAGTATCCGTTGCAATGCGCTGTGGTGTATCCGGCATAAAAATATTTGGCAGACGTTTGGTCAAAACCGCATCAATAAAATCTTCTGGTTTTAAAATTCCCGGATTTACGACAACTGGCATCCCTTCCTCGTAGCCCATGCGCGTGATAAGTGTACGTAACTCGGTATCTTCCATCTCTTCATGGATGGTAGTATAGGACAACAAACAGCCAAAAATGGCGAGCGCGGTGTGTAGCGGATTTAAGCAGGTGCAGACTTTCATCTTCTCCACCTTATCCACAGTCTGACGGTCGGTAAAATAAATTCCCCCCTGATCAAGCGGAATTTTTCCGTTTGGAAAATCGTCCTCGATCACAAGATACTGTGTTTCCTCCGCGTTAACAAATGGTGCGGTGTAGGTGTTCTTGCCAGTGATAATTAGATCCGTATCCAGAAATCCATCTTTTTTTAGCATATCCTGTACCATTGCATCCGGGCGTGGCGTGATCTTGTCAATCATGCTCCACGGGAAAGAAACCTTTGTGGGATCATTTACATACTCTACAAACCCTTTCTCCACCAGTCCGTTTTTCGCCCATTCTTTTGCGTATGCGGTGACAGCCGCCTTCAATTTATCTCCGTTGTGCGAGCAATTGTCCATACTGACCATGGCGATCGGTGCAGCACCATTTTGATAGCGCGCGTACAAAAGGTTGGTGACCTTCCCCATAATATGCTGGAATGTCCCCTTCTCCATAT
The DNA here is from genome assembly GCA_910585065.1 of uncultured Lachnospiraceae bacterium. Classification (GTDB taxonomy): domain Bacteria; phylum Bacillota; class Clostridia; order Lachnospirales; family Lachnospiraceae; genus RGIG4057. Next base: position 12,688 of record CAJUCG010000029.1, on the reverse strand, counting down.
CTTCCTTGACCACGGGCATATAATTTCCATCCGGAAGATTGATCGCATATCCTTTTTCTGTGATCGTAAAACTTGCCATCTTCAAAGATGGATTGGAAAATATTTCCAAAAGTCTTTTCCTATCTTCCCCCTCCTCGTTTGCCGTCAGGGACTCCACCACACTGCCAATTACTTTCTTTTCAATGGAGCCATCTGCTTTTAATACGACGAGAAGACTTAGATTGTCATATGGGCGATATGCCTTCCTGATAATCTCTTCGTCAAATCCCTCGCACACAATCAGCCCGGTATCCGCACACCCCTTTTCAAGAAGCATTTGCAATACTGCCGCAGGAAACGCGCGGAAGATATTGCCCGCACCAAAATGAATCCACTCCGGTGCTGCTTTTGTGCATGCTGCAACCGCCTCGCGGTCATAGTGGAATATATCATAGCCCTTTGCGGTAAATTCTTCCCGCCCTGTAGCATTCTTGATATCTGTTAATTTCATAAATAGAGTCTCCTATTTTTAGTTCCGCAGGGTTCTTACACAGTGCCTTTATCGTGGAAGGATTTTCTGTTCGCTCTGCTCAAAGAAAAATCCTTCCGGCACTGTTTTGGGAACCCTGCTGTTTTTTTAGTTCCGCAGAATTTTTATTTTTCTGCTTTTTTGATGGCTTCCCACAGACCATTTAAGTAAGCTACGCCGAGTGCGCGATCGTATAGTCCATATCCTGGTCTTGCTTTTTCGTCCCAGATCATGCGTCCATGATCTGGGCGCAGTACCCCGTCAAAGCCGATCTCGTGGAATGCTTTCATAATTTCATACATATCAAAATTGCCGTCTGAAGAGAGATGAGAACTTTCATGGAAGAAATTCTCGTTTTCATATTTGATATTACGCACATGGGCAAAGTGAATGCGCGGTGCGATTTTCGGATTGCGAATAATCTTTGGCAAGTCATTTTCTAGATTGCTGCCAAGGGAACCGGTGCAGAACGTAAATCCATTGTAAATGCTTGGATTTAATTCTGCGATCTTTAAAAGCGAGGCTTCACTTGTCACAATGCGCGGCAGTCCGAAAACATTCCATGCCGGGTCATCCGGGTGTACTGCCATTTTAATTTTGTACTTTTCACAGGTTGGCATAATTGCGTCCAGAAAATATTTATAATTTTGAAGCAGGCACTCTGCAGTCATGCCCTCATATTTTTTAAATAATTCCTTGATTTCGTCCTTACGGTTTGGTTCCCAGCCCGGCAAAATAAAGCCGCCACTCGCGCTTTCAATCCGCGCAAACATATCCTCCGGGCGAATTCCTTCAATCACCTGCTTATCGTAGGCGAGTGCGTTTGAGCCGTCCGGAAGAGGAAACGCAAGATCCGTCCTCGTCCAATCGAAAATTGGCATAAAATTGTAGCAGACAAGATGCACATCCGCCTCGCCGACACTCTCAAGGGAAGTAATATAATTTTCAATTAGTTGGTCGCGATTAGGGGAACCTAACTTGATATCTTCATGGACGTTGATGCTCTCAATGCCAAGAAATTTCAAGCCTGCCGCTTCAATCTCTCTTTTTAATGCCAGCACATCCGCCTTTGACCAAGGTTCTCCCGCAGGGATCTCATGCAGCGCGGAAATAACGCCTGTCACCCCTGGAATTTGACGGATCTGCTGTAAAGTTACACTGTCCTGTTTGCTGCCATACCAGCGCAAAGTCATATCCATAAATCTTAATTCTCCTTATTTTAAGTTTTTATTTTAAGTTCCACAGAATTCTTAATATATTGTGCGTCCCTTCTCGTCGGGGATTCCCGACATCCGAAAATAGTAAGAGTTGATGCGATCCCGCCATTCCTTAGCATGGTCGGATTGTATTTTCAATCGGGTGTGAATATGTTCGAAGACGGCTGGCGGCAATGTATGTTTTAGCGCGTCAAAATCCAACAACATATTTTGCGCCTGCATCGCGCCCTCAAAATGGCTGTCATAGATATGCTGAATCAAGGTTTTGCCTGTCTTTAACATATAAGTATATGGCACATGGTGGAAAAACAGCAAAAGCTTTTCCGGACAGCTCTCAATATTTTCGTACATCCTGCGGTTCGGTTCATTGTACTGTGCCACATAACCTGTTCCCGCCATTGTTCGGTCAACCCCCATCCCATGGCAGTCGGAATAATGATATGTACCCCAGCGATCATACTCGTACCCATCCACATTTGGTCCATAGTGATGTGACGGGTTAACCATCCAGCCAATTCCAAGCGGGGAAGTGTATTTTTCATAAATTTCCCAGGAGGATAAAAGCATTGGCAGCATACATTCTAAAATCTCCCGGTTACAGCCATAAGTGGAGCGCACCCACTCCCTCGCAATTTCCTCCGATGAGAGTTCTGTGTCAAAAGCGAGTCTTCCAAAGCCGTAAAAGTTTGCCGCTGCCATATCATGTCCCGTCCAGTTCTTGTCGTCACCTGTGTTGGCTACCGCTGCCATTCCACAGTTTTTCTGTCCATAAAATCTGCCTGATACAATATCTGCCACAGTGTCCGCGCCGGTCTGTCCCGCCGCGTAGGTCTTGAAATTAAGCACTTCCTTCCACATTGGAATCAGATAACATAAGTGTTTTTGCTGTCCCGTGTATTCTTGTGCCGCCTGCACTTCAAGCATCATATTGGTAGCTTTGAGTCCCGAAAAGAGCGGGGATACTGGCTCGCGCACCTGAAAGTCCATCGGTCCGTTTTTGATCTGTAAAATCACATTATCGGCAAATTCGCCATCGAGCGGCATAAAATTATCATATCCCGCCTTTGCGCGATCGGTCTTTCGATCGCGCCAGTCCTGACTACAGTTGTAGACAAAACAGCGCCAGATAATTTTCCCGCCGTAAGGAGCAACGGCTCTCGCTAACATATTAGCTCCCTCCGCATGGTTTCTTCCGTAGGTAAATGGTCCCGGGCGGCCTTCGGAATCTGCCTTTACCAAAAAACCGCCTAAAAGCGGCACTGCGGTATAAACCTCCTCCATTTTTTTCTTCCAGAAATTCTGTACATTTCTATCAAGCGGATCGCAGCTTGCAAGTGCGCCAAGTTCCATTGGTGCGGCAAAATTAAGGCTCAAATAAAGCTTTATCCCATATGGAGCAAAAAGTTCAGAAAGTTTTGCAAGCTGCGGCAGATAGCGTCCTGTGATTAAGCTTGTCGCCGCGCCGCGCACATTGACATTGTTGATCACTGTGCCATTGATCCCGACCGAGGCCAAAAGCCTGGCATAATCTTTTACGCGCTCGTCAATTACAAGTTCGTGATTGACAAAAAAGAAAGAGTTTCCCGCATAGCCGCGCTCGATGGTGCCGTCCGTATTGTCCCAATGGTTCAGCATACGAAGCGGGTTTGCTGGTGACTTTTCTAAGGTTTGTTTTCCGGAACAGAGTTTTGAAAATAGCGTTGGATTTGTCTGCATTGTGCGGATCAACGCAAATGTTCCATATAAAAGTCCACTCTTTCCTCCGCCGCAGATTATAAGTCCCTGTTTCTTCTTGTAGATTTGATATCCCTCTTCATTTGGTATCGATCCATCGATCTCCATAAAGATCGCACCCCGTCCCGTATGTGTCCCCTGTACGGCAAGGGCTGCCATTTTAGGATCGGAGATATGGTTTAATTTTACTTTTGCCAGTCTCTTTGCTGCCATCTGCAATTCTTCTGCGGCGAGAAGTACAGTTTTGTTTTCCATATCCGCATAGAGCGTATCGAATGGAAAGCGAAGATGATCGACGATCTGATAGTTTAACCAGGCTTCCGAATAGGTCAAAATAATCCCTCCTGTACTTTTTATTTCCTATTATTTTCTGATTTTATTATAGCAAAGAGGGCTGCGATTTTCTATTCTTTTATTGCGGAGGACTGACCAATTATTGTTTTTAGCAAAATATTGTCCTTATCGGTATTTAGCCAAACAAAAAAAGATTAAAGTTTGCACAAACCTGTACATAAAAACTCCCCGACTAAAAATAAAAACAGTCGGAGAGTTTTCGCTTAATAAATATAGTCGATAAAATTTTTAATCTTAACAACCTTGCGGTAATTTACATTTGAGATCTTGCAGCCTTCTTTTCTGCCGCTCTCATGAATTACCTTGTTATTGCCGATATAGAGAGCCACATGGTCAACTCCGCTTCGGGAACCATAAAATACCAGATCACCCGGCTTTGCGTTCGCTAAGGAAACTGTTTTTCCCGCGGAGGATGCTGCCATATCGTAGGAAGTTCTAGGCATTTTCTTTGTGCTGATGCCACAGGCACGATATACAGCCAGACAAAAACCGGAACAATCCGCGCCCTTTGTCAGGCTGGTGCCGCCCCATACATAGCGCAGACCAATATGCTTTTTCGCCTCTGCAACTACCTTTTGACGGATCGAGGAGATTGAAGCATCAATCGGATCAATCTTTACCGCGGTCTTCCAATCGTAGCCGACACTGACAAATTCGCTGCTGAGATATCCATAGGAATCCCCGTCCGATTCTTTTAAGTCAGAACTATCCACAATCACCTTTACCCACATCAGTGCTTTCTCATCTGTCTTATTTAAGATCGCTTCCTCCACTACTTCAAGTTTCTCTCCGCGACTCACTTCCATAATAATCGTGTCATCGCTTGCGGTGGAAGGCTCTGTGCGGACATTGACCGAACCCGCAGTAACCGTGGCAGTCAACGTTACAAGTTCACGGGCTTTTTTATAACCCTCCTCACCCATAAAGAGATAATCAGTCTTGATATAACCAGTTACATTGCCGGACTTAATACGCGCCCATCCATCCTTTTCATCCAATACAATACAGTATGCGTTGCGCGGAAAAATGCCGATAATATTGTAATTTGTCCCCGCACCCTCGCGGATATTGCAGGAATCCTCTACATTTGCAATCGCCACATTCTCAGGAATCGTCACTTTGTCGGAAAGCAGCGTGGCTGTTGTTTCCTCCTCACTCTCCCCCTCTTCCTTTGTAGTAAGATAATTTTCATAAAGATAAGAAAAACCGCCAAGCGCGCTCGAATCACTGTCTGCTAAGGTAGAAACAAGCGATGCCGATGAAAGCATGGTAACTGTCAGGGCAGTAAACGCTGCCTTCTTCACGATTCTTTGCATATGGGCCTCCATAAATATTAAATCAATATTCCAAATTGTTACGAAGTTGTTAACTTTATTACGAACTTATTATAACAACGTTTCAGAATTTTGTCAATATTATTTCAGAATTTTGTCAATATTTATAGGATGGTTTTTCATCAAACTTTAAAAGTATCAATCATATCGTTCAGTGAGGTCGCCTGTGCGGAGAGCTGTTCACTCGAGGCGGCACTCTCCTCTGCCATTGCGGAATTGTCAGTCACCACGCCCGCAATCTGCCCGATCCCCTTCTCTACTTCAGCGAGGCTGTCCATCTGCCGATGCGCTGCCAGGGATAATTCATCCATCATTCCAGCCAGTCCGACAACGCCCTCAACGGACTCTGCCAGACGCTTTGCTGCCTTATCCACCAATTCCATTCCATGACCTACAGCGTTCACTGAATTTTCAATTAGTTCCGTTGATTTTTGTACGGCAACAACGCTCTCTTTGGAGAGATTGCCAACCTCGCCAGCAACAACGGCAAAACCCTTGCCCATCTCCCCGGCTCTCGCCGCCTCAATCGATGCATTTAGGGAGAGCAGGCTGGTCTGGTCAGCGATCTGTTCAATATTTGCAATGATCACGCGGATCGCGTCAGAACAATTGTTGATCTCCTGCATTGCCTCCACCAACTGACGCATTTCCTGATTGCTGGTTTCAATTTTGAGTTTAACCTCATCCGCATTGTTTACCGCGCCCTTCGCATAATCGGCATTTTGCCGCACCTGGTCAGCAATATCAGTCACAGTCGCCAAAAGTTCATCCACTGCTGCCGCCTGATTTGTCGCGCCTTCCGCTAATGCCTGTGCTGCCTGGGAAATTTGACCTGCTCCGCCGTTGACCTGATCCGCTGAGGCACGAATTCCCTTGATGGTATTGGTCATCCGGTCTGCAATATGCCCAAGTGCCTCCTTAATCTTGCCAAATTCGCCCGCGTAATCCTGTGTCAATTCAAAGAGCAGGTTTCCGTCCGCGATCTCATCAAGTACTTTTGCAATTTCATCGATATATCGGATATAGTCTTTCAGGCGAAAAACAGTCTGGCGAATCGCATCTGCCACCTCGCCAATCTCATCGTTTGACTGTATGTCAAGTGTTACTTCCAGCTCCCCGCGCGCAAGCTGTTCTGCCACTTCATGCAGCTCGTGGATTGGGCGTACAATACCTTTTGCAATCTTTGAAATAATAATGCAAAGTACGCCGATAATCATTCCGAAGAGGAACAAGACACCTGCTACAAGTTTAAAAAAGTCTGAATTATATTCCGCTTCTCGAATACCACTTAAAACTACCCAGCCATTTGAGCTTACCTCGCTCATATAGCCATGATTCTTATGCCCGTCATAGCGATATGTAAATTTGTCATATATCTTGTTAGAGAACGCGCTCTTTATCTCAGAAGAAATATCAAGATTTTCAAAGTAAGTCTGTTCTTCAGAAGCATTCGGCGAATACATCACCATACCGGAACTTGTCATCAAAAAGAAAAATCCTGTCTCTCCCAGTGTGTGTTCCGCCATCATCTCCGTGACTGCCTTTAACGACAGGTCGAGGGAGGCAACTCCGACAAGCGTTCCAGATGCATTGTAAATCGGTGTTACAATACTAGAGATCAGATTTCCATCCGAACTGTTGATATACGGCTCGGATACGACGGTTCCCCCACAAGCAATCATTTCTTTGTACCAACTGCGCTGTGTGATCTCCCAGGAATTGTCGCTGACATATCCTGTGTCCTCGGCAAACTGGCTGGAATCAAAATCCGCCACCCAGACAGCCGTCATATTTACCGGATCAGTATTGTGCATATTTTTCAGCGTTGTCATAATACAATCGTATTCTTCCATATCGGAAATTTTTTGTCCCGGCTGAATCGATTCACAAAATTCAATTACTTCCTGGTTCGCTGCAAGTTGTTTGCTTACTTCCATATACTTTGTAAAGTACTCACTGATCTGATAGGACGCATTTAGAGAGCTATTTTTAATGTTCTCATTTTGTAATTTTTGAATCGCGCGCCCCGCAATAATAGAAATTAGGATTGCCGCGATCACAAGTCCCGCGATCATAGGGACGATTGTACGGAATAAAAGCTTTTTCTTTATTGCTCCCCGCCGCTTCTCTCTCCCTTGGTTTGGTGTTGAATTCGCCATAGTTTCCTTCTCCTTTTGCTTTCCTGTGGAATGGATATCATCTCATTTGCATTTTTATTATACTCCTGTCTCTATGGTTTTCGCAAGCACAATTTCGGATATTTCATTATGGAAAAAAATGAAATCACGGAACCTCCGCGCACAGAGGTTCCGTGATGATTAAAATTTAATCAGAATAAATTATTTTTGGCTGCCCCATATGCAGACATTTCCGCCTGCTGCGGTGAAGCAGGTAACCACCTTGTGAATTCCTTCATTAGCCTGACGCAGGAAATATCCTTTGTACTCCACGCCATCTATCGTAATCGTCATATTTGCTTTTCCATCCTCGTAGCTCCATGTGCCAGTATAATCGCCTGTCACTGTACCATCCTCATTTAACTGAATGGTTTCTGTATCCACAAGCCCAAGGATCTCATTGTCCATCTTTCCCATACCATAATACATTACTGGATTGTGAACAATAAATTCATACTCGCCAACCATCTGTTCCTTCTCCAGATTTGTTTTTGGCAGATCTTCGCCAGAGTACTCGTAAGGTGCAGCAATCAGCCAGCCATCCTCATTAACAAAAAGCTGCTGTACACGCACTTCATGCGCTTCCTCAATGCCGCCCTTGCCATTTGCAAATCTTGTGTGGTACACCACGTAAATTTTCCCATCGTCGTCCACAAAAGCAGAATTATGTCCCTGTGCTACATGGGTTTCGAAATTGCCCTCAAGCTTGTAGGAGGACATTAGGCGCAAACCAACTTTTCCCTGCAAATTATTGGTCATCGGGTGTGAGTAGATCGCTGAGACACCGTTCTGATCAACATATGGACCAGTGATTTGCTCTGAGCGGAACATACGCATCTGATAGCCGCCCTGTGCGGTTAACCCGCCATAGGAAACAAAGAGATAATAGTAGTCTCCGACCTTAAAGATGTATGGTGCCTCGCCGGAAACTCCATATCCACCCGCAATTTTAATACCATTGTAGGCATCCGAAACATCCTCCACAGTTTCATAGGTATAAGTGTAATCGCGAAGCCCGGTCTCCTTGTCCAATTTAAGCATATATAATCCGCCAAACCAGGAGCCGTAAACCATCCATAGATCCCCGTTCTCGTCAAATTTTACGCAAGGGTCAATGGCGTTTAGCTTGTTTACGCTTGTACTCTGATAGCGGGTCAAATCCGCGCCTTCGCCAAGTACTTTATATACATCCGTGCGCTCCACTGGATGAGTGGTGGTGTTAAAGCCAGAGTAAACTACCGGTCCGGCATACTCGTAAGGTCCTTCAATTTCATCCGCAGTAAGCAGCGTGATCACTGAATTCCAATCATTGCCGTTTACGCTCATATACATACAGTATTTTCCCATGTTCTCATTGTAAATAACATCCGGTGCCCACAAATTGCCCATTACATTTGGATTGTCTTCTGACTTGCTCCAATCTTCCCAGATATCGCCAAATATCCCGTTCACGGTCTCGTTAATATTTGTTTTGAATGTTGTCCACGAAATCAGATCCTTGCTTTTTGCCCAGGTTGAGTGTGTGCCAAAAATATAGTAGGTATCATCCACTTTGACAATGGATGGATCATGTACACTAACCCGCTTATAATTGATATCAATTTCCTCGAAAGGGGTGGGTTCCGGTGTTGATTCGGCAGGGGTTGGCGTTGGTGTATCTTTCTCCGCCTCGGTCGGCGCGCCCTGTGTAACTGTCCCCCGGCAGTCGGCTGCGGGTTTTCCTTTTCCGGATCGTCACCGCACCCGGTCACTGCGATGGACAACATCGCAGCGGACAAAAGCCCATAAAAAACTGCATTTTTCTTTCTCATCTTACATCCTCCATTTTAAGTTCTGATTTTTAGTTCCGCAGAGTTTTTACACAGCCCCCTACCATGGAAGGGTTCTCTGTTCGCTTTGCTCTCAGAGAAATCCTTCCGGTGCTGTTTCAAACTCTGCTGATTTTTTAGTTCCGCAGAGTTTTTACACAGCCCCCTACCATGGAAGGGTTCTCTGTTCGCTTTGCTCTCAGAGAAATCCTTCCGGTGCTGTTTCAAACTCTGCTGATTTTTTAGTTCCGCAGAGTTTTTACAAACCCTCATTATTTTGTTCTTTAGAAAAACTTAAATTGTTTTACGTTTTTCTAAACTTATAATCTTATTATACAATACGGGATCTAAAATGTAAATAGGATTTGTGCAATTTGTTGAAATTTTTATCCCCTTAAACTTAGATAAAATAAAGTACCGCCTAAAATAAAATTCCAGGCGGCACTTTATTTTCTATATTTTAGATAATAATGCAGATCATTCCTCCATTGCTCTCATTTACAATCTTCTTCATGGTATCTTGCATTTTTCTTCGGCTCTCAATGGTCATGCGGTCAATCTTTGTCTGAATTCCCTCCTCGACAAGCTGCTGCAGTGTCTTTCCAAAGATATTCGTATCCCAGATTCCGGATTCTGAGCGGTCGGACTGTTCTAACATATATTCAATCAGATCTTCCGCCTGCTCCTTCGTCCCCACAATCGGTGCGACTTCGGTTACAACATCCGCCTGAATCATATGGACGGAAGGTGCTGTCGCCTTTAATTTTACACCGAATTTATTTCCGTGCCGGATAATCTCCGGCTGCTCGACAGAGACTTCACCGATGGACGGCATTACAATACCGTAGCCATTCATCCCGACTTCCTCGCAGGCGTGCGCTACTTTTTCGTACTCTTTGCGGCTCTCGGCAAGCTCCCGGATCATCTGGAAGAGTTGGTATTCTCCCTCGACTGGAGTTCCTATCATATCACTGATATGTCCGTAATAACATTTCTCTGCCACATCGACTTTGATCTGTGCAACGCCGTTTTCCATCGAGAGTTCCTCAAGCCGGAAACGGTAGAGTTCATCCGCGAAAAGTTGTTTTTTTGCACTTTTTAAATCTTTCATTTTTACAAAATGCCCAAGCATTTCTTTTGCATTCTGAATCATCCCCTGTTTGACCGGATGTTCTTTTGGCAGCAGTTCCGTCCATTTCGGGATGCGGAATTGCAGCTCACTGACTGGGAACTCATCAAGGATCTTTTGCATGATCCGGTCAACATCCTCTTTTTTTAACTGTTCACAGTTGACTGGAAGCACACTGACCCCGTACTGTGCAGAAAGCTGCTCCGCAAGTTCCTTTGTCTCCGCAGAATATGGCCGTATCGTGTTTAAAAGTACAATGTAAGGCTTGCCGATCTTTTGCAGTTCGCCAATGGTTCGCTCTTCTGCCTGCTTGTAACTTTCTCTGCCAATCTCCGAAAAACTTCCATCCGTGGTAATGACCAGCCCGATTGTTGAATGATCATGAATTACCTTGCGCGTTCCAATCTCTGCTGCCTGGGTAAATGGAATCTCATGGTTAAACCAAGGGGTTTTTACCATGCGTTCCACATCATTTTCCATATGTCCAACTGCCCCGTCCACCATAAATCCAACACAGTCAATAATGCGCACCGAAACCTTTACCCCGTCAGAAATTTCAATCTCAACTGCCTCTTTCGGGATAAATTTTGGCTCCGTTGTCATTACTGTCTTGCCCGCCGCGCTCTGCGGCAGTTCGTCCGTTGCCAGCTCCCTGCTATGTATGTCATCGATCTCAGGAATGACCATCTCTTCCATAAAATGTTTGATAAATGTTGATTTTCCTGTCCGCACCGGACCAACTACGCCAAGGTAGATTTCGCCGTTTGTCCGCTTGCGGATATCATTGTATAGATTGAACTTATTCTCCGTTTCCATTGCGCACCCTCCGTTTTCCCTCCATCTTTTCCCGCGCAATTCGCCATGCGCTTTGCTTAATTATATGAAGGGAACGGAAAGATTATTCCGGACAGGCATCCGGTTTTCCGGCAGTGAAATTTTTTCACCGTGAGAACTAAAATTCTAATACTTTTACTTTGCCCGGCTCCACACTGTCTGTCTTTCCACAATTATCGTAAAAGAGTTCAAAGGCTGTCGGATTAAAAATCTGTCTTCCGTCCGCGGAGAAGATCAGCCGGTTCCAGGCCTGTACATAATCATATACTTCAAGATTTGTCGCGTACCAGATCTCTTCCCGTCCGCCAATAAATTCTGCAAATTCCTCGATCACCTTCCAGTTGTCGCGCTCCTCAAACTCATAGCTGTGTCCCCAGAGATAAAATAACTGTGCCATTGTCCAGTGAAATGGCTCAGTAAAGCGTCTTGCAAGTGCCATCAGTTCCGGATCGTTGTGGTGGCAGGTCGCCGGCAGACGCAGCCAGTCACGCGGAAGATCAAAATTTCTAGTCGATTGTACAGTTCTCGCATAAGCGATCCCGCATTCTTTCAAAATCTCCACAACCTCATCGTCGTAAGTACCAAAAGGATATGCCATACCGCGCACAATGCAGCCGAACTGTTCTTCCAAATTTTCCCTATCTTTTAATACTTCCTGCACACATAAAATTGGCGGAAGTTCCTGTAAAAATGGATGTGTCAATCCATGTACCGCGACTTCCATCCCATTTTCCAGATAGAGCCCTTTCATCTTTTCCCTAGTCAGACGGCGATGAATCTGTCCTTTCGTAAAGACCGTCCCTTCCGGCGGATAGGCACCAGAATTTAAATTGAACGTCCCCTTTAGTCCGTGTGCCTTCATAATCTCAATCAGTCTGACATCCTGCTCCACCCCATCGTCATAGCTGAGCGTGAGCGCGCGCTGCCGCCCGCTCGGAAATCTCATCAAAACCTGTCCCATCAAAATTCTCTCCATTCTTTTTTTGTTCTCACCCTATGCCACCTTTTTGGCATCCGCCTTTTTTCTCCAAAAAATTCCAAGTTTCACCGCGCCAAAAATCGCCGCGCAATACAGGATAAACACAGTGAAATAGTATACAAATCCTGCCAACAATGCCATTTTTCTGCCTCCTTGCCACAAATAAGCTAATGCCTGTGAGCCAGTTCCCCTGCGATATCTTCCCAGTCCACACCGCACTCTGCCATTAACACCATCATATGATAGAGAAAATCCGCGATCTCGTACTTTACTTCCTCCTTGTTTGGATTCTTTGCCGCAATCACAATTTCCGTCGCCTCCTCACCGCATTTCTTTAGGATCTTATCGATCCCTTTGTCAAAGAGGTAGGTGGTGTAAGAACCCTCCTTAGGATGCTCCTTTCGGTCAAGAATCACTCCAAAGACTTCCTCAAGCACATTCATTGTATTTCCAAAACGGCAGGCTTTTCTTAAAAGCTCACGGTAAAAACAACTGCGGTTCCCGGTGTGACACGCCGCCCCAACTTGCATGACCTTTGCAAGCAAGGTGTCGCTGTCACAGTCGATGGACAGAGATTTCACATACTGAAAATGTCCGGATTCCTCACCCTTTAC
>CAJUCG010000028.1 GCA_910585065.1 uncultured Lachnospiraceae bacterium | reverse complement strand
ATATTCAACCAAATCATTTTTCTCCCCGTTAAAGATGTCAGCTGGCTCAAATTTCTGAAGAATAATGCGATCTTCCTCAACGTAAATTTCCAGTGGATCACGCTCACCAACGCCGAGCGTTCTTCTCAGTTCGATCGGAAGTGTAATGCGTCCAAGTTCATCCAATCTTCTTACAATACCTGTGCTTTTCATAAAATCACCCTGCCTTTCTCAAAGATAAAATCTAAAATTAGGTTCTCTCGTCGAATTTTGTAAAATTCTTACTGACAATAAAATACCATAACTTTCTCGATTCGTCAAGCAAAAATTAGAAAATTTTTATAAATAATTCCTACTATTTGTAAAAAAATGGAATAAAATATAATAACTGTATATTTTGAACGGAGAAAAAAAGGATGTTGAATTTTTTATGGGGAGGAATGATACTAATTGGGATTATTTATGCCTCGCTAAATGGTACCATGCAACAAGTGAATACCGCGGCAATTGAATCCGCGAGAGAAGCAGTTACACTTTGCATTACTATGTTGGGGGTTATGGGATTATGGCTGGGGATGATGGAGGTAGCCAGAGCGTCCGGAATTATGGAGCGGTTAACGAGGGCACTGCGCCCATTTTTATATTTCTTATTTCCGGATATTCCAAAGGGACATCGCTGTCTTGAGCCAATCAGCGTAAATTTAATTTCCAATCTTTTGGGACTTGGATGGGCAGCAACCCCCGCAGGATTGTCTGCAATGGAAGAGTTGGCAAAACTGGAGAAAGAGCGCGGAAATAAAGCGTATGGGGAGGAGGAGGAAAATTCTACCGGGGGAAATCGGGTGAAAGAGAAAAAACATCCGCGTGTGGCAAGCAATGAAATGTGTACATTTCTTGTACTTAATATTTCTTCCCTGCAACTAATTCCCGTCAATGTAATTGCCTATCGCAGTCAGTACGGGAGTGCCGCGCCTACAGCAATACTTGCGCCGGGACTAATCGCAACGGCGACAAGCACTATAGTGGCAATTCTATTTTGCAAAATAATGAACAGAGCAAAGAAAGGTAATTTACTGAATATGGTTACAAGTAAGTAATCAAGAAAGTAACTGAATTTGCACTATCAGGTGAAAAAAACATACAAAAAAGAGAAAAAAAGAGAAAATATCTGAATATCTCAAGAAATTTATTGTATATTGTACGAAATTATGGTATAATATCGGCAGATATTATAAGTATTGGAGAAGATGCGAAATGTATATGAAAATTATCATATGTGATGATGATCAGGCAAGTCTGGATCAAATAAAAAACTTGCTGTTTATCTACGGCAGGGAAAAGAAGATGCGGATGGAAATACATACTTATCTCTCTGCCGCCGAGGTGCAGCAGGCGACGGTGGCGGGGGAGTTGAAAAATATCGATCTTATGTTGTTAGATATTATGATGGAGGGAAAAAGCGGCATTGAGCTGGCGGAGGGGATTCGCAGCAAAAATAAGGATATACCAATTGTCTTTGTGACATCCTCGACAGAATTTGCCCTGAAAGCTTATCATGTCCAGGCAGTGCGCTATCTGGTAAAACCTTTAAATAAGGAAGCAATTGATGAAATGTTAGACTTTGTTATTGCCCATCTGCTCACCAAAAAGGATAAACTATTTGAGATCAACACAAAAAAAGGGTGTGTAAATATTAATTATTCTGAGATTATCTATGTAGAAAATGTAGCGCGCAGGATGTGGGTGACACTCAAGAATGGCAAGGTATATCAGAGCATTGGAATTCGTGATTCTTTTGAGAAGCAGGTCGGCTGTCTATTGCAGGAAGAAAATTTTATTCAGCCGCATAAATCATATGTTGCGAATCTGGACTATGTCTCCAGCTATACCACTTCAATACTCCATATGGATAATGACAGCGATATTCCGATCAGCAGACGCAATAGCTTAGAGGTAAAACAGCGATATCTAAAATATTTGACTTTGAGGTAGGGAAATGTTTGACTTTGTTCTGAGCCGGATATCGATGATTTGGATGTTTATTTTCTTTTTGTTTTTTTTGCCGCACTCAATAAAACGCTGGAAGGCACTCTCCCTTTTTGGTATTTGTTTTATTCTTGGCACAGTCTGCGACTATTTTCTGATTCTGAAAAAAAACTCCGTTATAGCAGGGATCGCAAATATTTTGATTGAGGGGATTGTGATTCAGTTGACGGTGTTTGCCATCTGTAAATATCATGATGGACGGGCACTTTTTGTCGGTCTTACGGGAGCGGCATATGTACTTCTTGGAGGTATGATCGGCAAGGGATTCCATGTTTTTTGGAGTGATCGTTTTTTTGCCGGGCTTTTGATTGTCTCCGCTGCCAATTTTTTTATATTATTATTTTTATGTATCAAACTGCGCAGAGCATTTATCAGGCAGTTGGAGTGGCAAGATAGTATATGGATAAAACTTTGTGTGATCCCGCTGCTCTTTTATTTTTTGGTTTACAGTATTACCATATGGCCCGCGGATATCGATGAATGTCCGCAGAACCTTCTTGGTGCGATGCTGCTGATGGTATTGATGTTGGTTTCTTATACCATTCTTTTTGGCGCGATGGACAGCTATGAAAAATACCAGCGGCAAAAATATGATATTGTGTTGATGGAGCGGTATGCCGCAGGAATGCGCCAGCAGTTGGAGATCATGCGAATCAACAATGAAAAAAATGCGATTCTGAGGCATGATATGAGGCATCAGGTTATGGTGATTTCAGGTTATCTGCACAACAGAGAATACCAAAAACTAGAAAAGATTATGGAGAAAACACTTTCACAGCTTGAGGAGCTAAAAAGCGAAGTGTTTTGTGAAAATGTGGCTGTCAACAGTATTGTGGCGCAGTATGCGGTGCAGGCGCGCAGAGCAAATGTGGAATTTCGATGTGAGGCGGATATTCCTTCAAGACTTCCCGTGGACGAAGTTGAATTTGCAGTGGTACTCTCCAATCTTTTAAGCAACGCCGTGCGTGAGGCGGGAGCGGATAAGGAACACCGGGGGATGGTTCAAATCTATGCGTGCCGCGTCAAGGAACAACTTGCCCTGGAGATCTCTAATACTTTTACCAATGAGGTTGAATTTGGCGAGGACAAGCTGCCCTGTTCAAAGCGCGGTGAGGGGCATGGTTACGGAAGCCGCAGCGTGCAGGCATTTATGCGCAAATATGGGGCGGTCTATGATTATCAGGTGGAAAATGGGCTGTTTACTGTGCGTTTAGCGATATTTCTAATGAAACCTTAATATGAAAGACTTGCATATTTATTTTTTCAACGTTAAAATGTAGATAAGGCGTGCGGAAATGAACGTCGCTACAAGAACGCCAGAGGTGTTCTTAAATTATTGTGGAGGAAATACAGATGGCAAAGATATTGATTGTGGAGGACGAGGTAAAAATTGCGCGCTTCGTAGAACTGGAATTAAAATATGAGGGTTATGAAGTGGAGATTGCCAACGATGGCAGGACGGGGCTTGATATGGCATTGCATTCCGGGGCGGATCTCATACTTTTGGATATTATGCTTCCGGGGTTGTCCGGCATTGAAGTCTGCCGCAGGCTGCGCTTGGAATCGGAGATCCCTATTATTATGCTGACGGCGAAAGATGATGTGACAGATAAAGTTGCCGGGCTTGATATGGGGGCGGATGATTATATGACTAAACCGTTTGCCATCGAAGAACTTTTAGCGCGTATCCGTGTGGCATTAAATCGCCATACAAAGCGTGTTGCCGAGTCGGAGGAAAAAAAGGATGAGCTTTCTTTTGGGAAACTTTGTCTGCTGCTTGGGCGGCACGCGGCATATTTTGGCGAGGATGAGTTAAGCCTTACAAAAAAGGAGTATGAGCTTTTAGAGTATCTTCTGAAAAATAAAAATATTGCCGTGACGCGCGAACAACTTCTCAATAATGTGTGGGGCTATGAATATTTTGGGGACACCAATGTAGTAGATGTTTATATTCGCTATCTGCGCCAGAAGATCGATGACCGATTTGGCGTGCATGTGATCAGCACTGTGCGCGGAGTGGGGTATATTATAAAAGATGAAAAATAAATTTATTGAAACACTGCGAAATTTTTTGCAGAAGACCTGGCTGCCTTTAAAGAAAAAGCGGGATGCGTTTGTCGGCAGGCTGCGCCTGTCGATGAATCTGCGCATCTCTTTAAATTATTTAAAGCTGATGGTGGTTAACGGCGTGATTTTTATGGGTGTTTTTCTGATCTTATATCTTAACGTGCAGACGGAGGAATATCGTGTTTTGGCGGATGCAGTAACAGCGGTGATCATGGATGTGGCCGCTGTAAAATCATGCGCGGAGATCGGGGAGGGACTTTTATCAGACACCGACAAAAGTGGGGGAGAACCCCTAGATAATTTGTCAGGGAAGCGGACAGAAGAGCAGCAGTCCCCTGCTACCTGGCGTGCAAATATTAGATTTCGCGAATGGATTCTTGCACAGAATTCTCTAAATCCCTATACAAAGCGCGGCGTATCTTTGATGATTCAGGAAAAGACGACGGGGGAGGTTCTTTATAATGATACCGAGGTGGAAGTAAAGGGATTTTTATTTTTCAAGGATCTGCATTTGGATTTGTCAGATAAAATACATCATATTATTATCAATTCCCGCCATCAGTTCCCAGTGGGCGGCATGACCTACGAGTTAATTTACAGCTATAATATGACAAAGGATTATAACCGTATGTGGCAGTTAATGCTCAATATGGTTTTCCTCTATGCGGTGATTGTATTCTTTATTCTGCACGAGGCACGCGGACAAAATTTGCGTATGCTCACGCCGATTCAGGAAATGTCGGATACCATCAACCGCATTACCGTAAATAATCTGCATAGCGAGCGTTTAAACCCTTCCGGCATTACGGACGAACTGCGGGAGCTTGCGGAAACATTTAATGATACGCTTGACCGCCTTGAAACTTCCTATGAGAGTCAGAAGCAGTTTGTCTCGGATGCGTCCCATGAGCTGCGCACGCCAATTGCTGTGGTGCAGGGATATGCGAACCTGCTAAAACGCTGGGGAAGCAAGGATGAGGATGTTCTCGCGGAATCCGTAGAGGCGATTTCTAATGAGGCACTGCAAATGCAGGATCTGGTTGAAAAACTTCTGTTTTTATCGCGCCATGACAAGAAGACATTGAAGCTGAAAAAAGAACAGTTTAATATGAAGCCAATTGTTGAGGAAATGGTAAAGGAAACTCGTCTTGTGGCGAAGAACCGGGAGATTGAGGCTCCTATCTTAGAGGCTGTGCGCGTCTACGGCGACAAGCAGGCACTCAAGCAAGCGATCCGCGTCTTTATTGACAACGCGCAAAAATACACAGAGGATGGAGATATCATCCGTATTTCCTGCGAAAACCAACAAGGCGACTGTGTAATTACTGTTGAGGATACGGGAATTGGCATGAAGGGGAAGGATCTCGACAATATTTTCAGCCGATTCTACCGCGCGGACGATGTGCGAGACAAGAAAATTGAGGGGCATGGACTTGGACTGTCGATCGCCAAACTAATTATTATGGCACATACCGGACGGATTAAGATCCGCACACAGTATACAAAGGGGACAAGCTTTATTGTGACCATTCCTAAGAGGCGGTGAGGAAGAACGAATATGGCGGGGGTAGTTTCGATTGGAAATCAGGATTTTGAAGGAATTCATTTAGGTTTTTCAATTTAGTAAGGTCACAGGCAAGCCCTTTATTAACGTTGTCCGTGATGTATCGGGGTATTTTTCCGCGGAAAATTCCCCGATACATCATGGGCATAATTTTACATTTTATGATTTTAAAATTTCTTCAATCCGCGCGATCTCTTCTTCTGTAAATTCTAATTTCTCAATACATTTCGCATTCTCCGCAATCTGTTCTGGTCGGCTTGCACCGATCAGCACAGTGGCAACAGCTTTATTGTGCAGTACCCAGGAGAGTGCCATCTGCGAAAGTTTTTGTCCGCGTGTCTGTGCAAGTTCATTTAGTGCGCGGATGCGCGAGAGATTTTCCTCGGTCAGCTCTTTTGCGATCCATGTATTTCCCTTTCCGATACGGGAATCTGCCGGAATGCCATTTAGATATTTGTCCGTCAACATTCCCTGAAAAAGAGGGGAGAAGACGGCAAGTCCGATTCCATTTTCAGCGGCGAACTCGTCAAGCCCGTCCTGCTCGATCCAGCGGTTGAACATGGAGTAGGATGGCTGGTTAACAATAAATGGCGTGTGCATCTCCTTAAAATACTGCATGATCTCCGCCGTCTTTCCCTCGTTGTAATTTGAGATTCCAATATAGAGTGCCTTGCCCTGTGTGACAATCTGGTGGAGTGCTAGCGCGGTTTCCTCAAGAGGGGTATTCGGATCGTAGATATGGTGATAGAAAATATCAACATATTCTAATCCCATGCGCTTTAAACTCTGATCGAGTGAGGCAATCAGATATTTGCGTGAGCCGTTTCGGTCGCCGTAAGGTCCAGCCCACATCTCATAGCCCGCCTTGGTCGAGATGCAAAGTTCATCGCGAAATTGGCGCATACCGCGATCTAAGATGCGCCCGAAATTCTCCTCCGCGCTGCCGTTGTATGGGTTTCCATAATTATTTGCCAGGTCAAAATGTGTGATGCCAAGATCAAATGCGGTGTGAATCATGGCTTCCATATTTGAAAAATTGCCCGTATGCCCAAAGTTCTGCCATAGACCTAAAGAGACGGCAGAAAGTTTTAAACCACTTTTTCCACAGTGATTATAAATCATTTTTTGATAGCGGTTTTGGTTTGGCTGATACATAAATCATTCCTCCTTTTTGTTTAATTCATAAATATTTACCTATAAACTAATAGCTTTATATGATATTCGGACACGCCATGGCAAAAGTATAACATGAAAGAGGAAAAAAAGAAATAGAAAATGTAGAAAAAATCAATTATCTTGTATGATATTTCATTGATATTAAAACAAAAATATTGTATAATAATCGGTGGAGAACAGAGTTTTCAGAAAATAATGGGGATTTCTGTCGCCAGAAATGTAAAAAAACTCCAAAAAGTGGAAAATAAGAAATGGAAATGGGGGAAAAAGTTGAAAAAGAGGAGAATATGGAAAAAATATGTGCCAATGCTGTTTGCACCGTTTTTTCTTAGCGGGTGCAGCCTGCTTCCGGCGGAGGAGACTGGGGGGCATGTGGTGATCGTGCATGCAGTGGATTCGGTTCAGTATGATTTGGCAGAGGTCACGCGGGAAGATGTGGAGCTGATAAAAGATCTATACTGTACTTATCAGCAGACCAAGGAGGAATCGCTCTATTTTGGTACGCAGGATAGAAGAGTGCGTTATGTGTATGTAAAAGCCGGGGAAAATGTGAAAAAAGGGGATTTATTGGCGGAGCTTGAACTTGATGATCTGGAGGAGGGGATTAAACTAGCAGACTATGAGCTTGGGAAAATGACGATCTTGCTTTCTCAGGCGCAGGAGCTTGAGACCTTCGATCTGAACGTTCTAAAAAAACAGTATGATCGCGGTGAGTTGACACGCGCGCAGTATGAGGCACGCGAACAGCAGATAAAAGAAAATTATAAAAGTCAGATTACGGAGTATGAGGACGCGATCTATATTACAAAGCTGCGGTTAGATAAGATGGAGAGGGAATTGGCGGGCTGTAGGATCTATGCGGGAATTGACGGCATGGTGTCGATGGTGCGCAGCGGACTTTTAGATCCGGGTGAAGCACCGCCAAAACTCGATACGGAGGTTGTTCGGATTATCGATAAGAGCCATTGTAATTTTTGTTTAAATGAGATAGAGTACGCAGAGTATTTTAAGCCGGGGGACGAGTATGAACTAATCAATAATAACGGGGAAGTTTACAAAACAAAAGTGATGTCGGCGCAGGAAGCACCGGATACAGAGAATATTTATTTTTCCCTGGTGGATGCGGATGCAACGCTTGCTGTTGGCACGAGAGCCTATGCCAGACTGGTGCTTGATTCGCGCAAAGATGTGCTGACTCTGCCGAAGCTTGTGGTACATCGGGCAGGGGAAGAATCCTATGTGTACTATGAGGATGAGAATGGGTTAAAGAGTGTGCGCTATGTTACAACAGGGTTAGAGGGGTCAAAGTTAGTAGAGATTGTTGACGGACTAGAAGAGGGTGATATGGTGATAAAACGGTGATCTGTACATTGAATAAGGACTATTGAATGGGAAAATGTGGAAAGGAACGATCTATGGGACTCAAGAGAATTAAATTTTGGCAAGTTTTTGTTTTTGCCCTCTGCCTCTTGCTTGCGGGTTGTGGCGATAAAGAGAGTGAGGCGGCAAGTGAGCAGGAGGTGCCGGAACTGATAGAGCCGATAAGTATGAAACAGGAAAATATCTATGTGCAGTATCGAAATGTTTCTTCAATAAAGGTGATGGAAACGGTAGTGCTGCCTCACCAGGAGGAATTAGGATTTTCCTGCTCCGGCATTTTGGAAAATATTTATGTATATATCGGTAAGGAAGTAGAAAAAGGAGAAGTCTTGGCGGAACTGCGCGATGAGGCGGGAGAAGAGTGTGAGCGGCTTTCGGAGGAACTTACACAGATGCAGGAAGAAAACGCGTACAATAACCGTCATTTTGAAATTGATATTGAGATTGCAAAGCTTTCTGGACAGGATGTATCGCGCATGGAATTAGAGTTGGCACACAGAAAGGAATTGCAGGAATTTGAGGAAGAGTATCTCAAAGGCAGGATCGAGTCTGCGAAGAAGGAAGGCGGGAATCATCAGCTACTTGCACCGTTTTCTGGGATAGTAACGGCAATTGTAGGCTATGGGGAAGGAGCAGCGATCTCGGAGGGCAGCCCAATCCTAGCACTGGCAAGTGAGGACGGCCACTATTTGCAGACAGACTATGTCACGCGAAATGCCATTGAGGATTGCTATGAATATTATGCAGTGGTGGATGGGAAACGCTACGAATTGGAGTATATCCCTTACAGTGATGAGGAATTGCAGATGATAACGATAAAGAATGAGAAAAAAGTTTCCAGGTATCGGATGATTGACGCGCAGGGGGCATGGTTTGGAAGAAATGCATTTGTTTGTATTGTGGGGGAATATCGGGAAAATGTGCTGGCTGTCCCCAAAAGTGTTCTGTATAAAGAACGCCGGAATTATTATGTCTACAAAATTGAGGGGGATCTGTATGTAAAGACACCAGTTGAAGTTGGTGTGATCGGCGATACTTACGCGGAAATCATAAGTGGGCTTGAGGAAGGAGAATGTGTCTATGTGGAATAGCAAAAAAATCTTTTGTTTGCTTTTTGCGGTGGCCTTCTGTGCAGGGGAGATGCCGATCTGCGCGGAAGATACCGGGTATCGGACAACGACGGTAACACGCGGGACGATTACCGCGGAGGCAACTGTGCCAGCATCTTACTACTATACCAGTTCCATACCTATCGAGGTTAATTTTGGCTGTGGATCAGTAAAATTTGTCCGATATGCGACTAAGAGCGGAGAATATGTGAATGAGGGAGATGTAATTGCATATATTACAACCGGTGTGGATGAGATCGCACTGGAAGAGATAAAGCTTCGTATTCAGCGGGCTGAAGAGTCGCGGGATAAGGCGTATGCTAAGATGGAGGAGGCATATAAGGCAGCACAGGAGGCAGTGCGGAAAAGTTCCGGTACACAAAAAAAGATTGCCGAGCTGAGACTGGAACAGCTTGGGATGGAGCAGGAACGCCAAAAGCGTGCAGTAGATGAAAATTTTGCCACGATAAAAGAGCAGTATGATACATACCAAAATATGTTGGAAACAAAAGAGATTGTGGCACCAAAATTTGGTTTGATTACCCGGTTAAATTATTATAGCCCCGGCGCGCCGATCCCGGACGGGGCAAGTATTGGCACTCTCTTAATTTCAGATGAATCTATATTTTCGGTGGCAGATATAGGCAGTGTGCTGCGCTATGGAATGCCGGTAAAATTGATAGATGGGATGGGAGAGGAATATCAGTGCAGGGTAGTTTCCTGCGGAGAAAAGTATCTCTCCGGGAGCTTTAAGGTGGAGAACGCTTACTTGAAGCCGGACTATGAGTCCGCCTGGGGGTTTAATGCCCGCTATGAAAATCTTCATATTGACAATGTACTTCTGGTGGACAACGCTGCGGTCTATACGGATAAGGACGGCACTTATGTATTGGAATTAAAAGATGGAAAACTTTCAAAATGTTATTTTACCGTTGGAAAGACGACTAGGGATCTCTGCTACGCGCTAGATGGGCTGACAGAGGGAATGATCGTCGTGATCCAGTAAGGGGGGAGAAGCCATGCTGCAAATTATGTTACAGAAGCTTTTACATAAGAAATGGATGGTGGTCAGCCTCTTAATTGGAAATATTTTACTGGTCGCGGTAGCAGCGAGTCATCCAATGTACCGGACAGCGTCCCTGCAAAGGATGTTAGCAGATGAGTTTAATGTTTATCTGAAGGAGAACAATGAGTTTCCCACAATGGCATCACTTGAGGGGCGTGTCCGAAAGAGCGGAGGTTTGGAGGAATATGGGCGCACACTTGAGATTGCAGAAAAAATGTGCGCGGAATTTGGAGTGGGGGAGGAAGCGCATATTGTTCATCACAGTTTAATGGCAACCACATTAAAATCGCGTATGGATCGGGATGGCAGGCGCAGAGAGGGCAAATATAAACTGGGAAGTATGTCCGCGCTCGACGAACACGTTACCGTGCTGAGCGGTAAGATGTATTCAAACACGCTTTCGGAGGATGGCGTAATTGAGGCGGTGCTTACGATGAATGGTTTTATTGAGATGGATCTTCTTGTCGGGGAGGAGCTGGATTTTTCTTATCTGACCGATTCACAGGGCAATCCCCTCACTGTTCGCATTGTGGGAATAGTAACTAATTCACAACAGCAGGATTCCTACTGGGTGGAAAGTCCGGATGAGTTTGACACGGAACTGCTGGTTGCTCAGGAGATATTTGAGCAGAATTTTCTCCGTGGAGGAAAGGTTTATGAATATAATACCCGCTGGCATATTCAATTTGATCCGGATTCAATAGAATATCCGAATGCAAAGCATATTGTGGAGAAGACGAAAGAGTATTTGGAATTAAATTCGAGTTACGGAAGGATGGAAGAGCCGATCTATCTTGGACTTATGGAAAATTTTTTGGCAAATGAAAAGAAGGTTAATATTACACTTTTAATTTTACAGGCACCAGTTCTTGTGCTGCTCTGTGCATTTCTTTATATGATTTCAAGACAAATGCTTGAGATGGAACAGGCGGAGATCTCTCTGATGAAAAGCCGGGGTGCAAGCAAGGGGCAGATTTTTTTACTCTACCTAATGCAGTCTTCTTTCCTGGCAGCGATCGGTTTTGTAATTGGGCTGCCGCTCGGAAATCTGCTCTGCCGCATTTTAGGATCGTCAAGCGCGTTTCTTGAGTTTGTGCAGAGGCGGCCGCTTTCCGTTTCTTATTCGGCAGAGGTATTTTTGTACGCGCTTATGGCGGTGCTTCTCTCCATTTTGATGGCGGTACTTCCCGCCCTAAAACAGAGTGGTATCACGATTGTGCGTCAAAAGCAGTCGCGTGCGCGCACGAAGAAACCATTATGGCAGAAATTCTTTTTAGATATCTTAATGCTCGCGGTATCCGTATATGGCTATTATAGTTTTACAAACCGAAAGGAAGAACTTTTGGATGCAGTGATGACCGGAGGGGCATTAGATCCTCTCTTGTTTATCAGCTCAGCACTCTTTATTTTAGGTGCGGCACTCTTTAGTCTGCGCCTGCAGCCGCTGTTGGTCCGCCTTATTTATTTTCTTGGAAAAAAACGCTGGAAACCGGCGGGGTACGCATCGTTTCTTCAGATTTTGCGCACGGGCAGCAGGCAGTATTTTATCATGACATTTTTGACTCTTACCGTGGCACTCGGAATTTTTAACACGACGGTAGCGCGCACTATTTTAGCGAACGCGCAAAAAAATCTGGTCTATCATACGGGTGCGGATCTGGTGATCAAGGAAGTATGGAAGGATAATTCCGCAGCAGTGCGTATGGGTGCGGCGGAAAGTTTAGTTTATCAGGAACCACAGTATGGGAAATACGGACAGATTTCCGGCGTTAATTCGATGGCGAAAGTATATTCGGGCGAGGAAGTTGTCTTTATGCGCGGAATGGAGATGCTTCCGACAGTGATGTACGGGATCGACACAAAAGATTTCGGTGAGACAACGAGTCTGCCGGAGGGATTGATGGACGAGCATTATTATACTTATCTGAATCTTCTCGCGCAGAATGCAGATGGAGTACTCCTGTCCACAACATTTCGCGATCAGCTGAATTACAAGGTTGGGGATGAGTTTATTTTCTGGGAAAAGGAGAATGAGACGGCAAAAATCCGCACGAAGATTTTGGGGTTTGTGGATTATTTTCCGGGTTTTACTCCTGGAATGCGCGGTCTCCTTCCAAACGGGGAACCTTATCAGGAATCTGTTTTTCTGATTGTGGCACATCTTTCCACTGTGCAGGGTGTGTGGGGAGTAAAGCCCTATGAGATCTGGTTTGATATGGATTCCACCTCGGATTTTTACCGTTTTTCCGAGGAAAATAATTTGAAATTTGAAAAATGCGTGGATACTGCGGTGGAGCTTGCACGGATTAAGCGGGATACACTTTTTGAGGGGACAAATGGAATTCTGACCATGAGTTTTATTGTTATTCTAATTCTGTGCGGTGTGGGTTATCTGATTTACTGGATTTTATCCATCCGCTCACGCGAACTGCTTTTTGGTATTTTCCGGGCAATGGGAATGTCACGCGGGGAAATTCTTAAAATGTTGATCAATGAACAAATATTTTCCAGCCTGTTATCAATTGGCTGCGGTGCGCTTATCGGTGCGATTGCATCAAATATGTATGTACCGATGATACAGATTGCATACTCTGCTGCGGATCAGGTGCTGCCGATGGAGCTGATTACAAGGCAGTCGGATATGGTGCGGCTCTTTGGTGTGATCGCAGTAGTATTAGTAGTCTGTCTGATGATTCTTTCCCGCCAAGTATTCCGGATGAAGATTGCGCAGGCGTTGAAGTTGGGAGAGGATTAAATATTACAGATTTCTGTATGGCTTGTATGGAGGGAGAAAGGAAAAATATGATAGAAACAAAAAAGGTTTGCCGGGAATTTCCGGTGGCAGGGGAAGAAGCGTTTTTGGCATTAAAAGATGTCTCAGTGAAAATTCCAAGACAGAGCCTTACGATACTGCGCGGAAAGTCCGGCTCCGGAAAGACGACGCTGTTAAATATTATTGGGGCATTGGATGCGCCAACTTCGGGGGAGGTACTTTTTGACGGACGGGATATTACAGGATTATCCGATAGGGAGAGAGAGAAGCTGCGCCGAAAAAAAATTGGCTTTGTATTTCAGTCGGTGTCGCTAATTCCGATGATGACCGTTTATGAGAATGTGGAATTCGCGCTGCGCCTATCGGATTACAAGCAGGATCGCAAAAAGCGTGTGGAGGAGTGTCTGCATCTGGTGGGGCTTGGCAAGCGGATGCAGCATATGCCGCAGGAGCTTTCCGGCGGGGAACAGCAGAGGGTGGCTATCGCGCGTGCTATCGCCCATAAGCCGCAGGTGCTTTTTGCGGATGAACCGACAGCAGAACTTGATACGGCAACCTCGCTGGCTGTGATCAAGCTTTTTAGAGAATTGGTGCAGAAACAGGGCGTTACGGTGGTGATGACAACACATGATATGGCACTGATGGATGCGGGGGATGTAGTATATACCTTGGAGGACGGGAGTGTGAAAGAGGCAGAAGACAAGTAAAAGGGTTTTGTCTGGGAGAATTTTGAAAATGGAGGTTTTTTATGGCGGAGACAGGAAAGAAAGCGGAGGAAAAGGAATTTGCGGAAGAACCGATGATTTTGGCAGATAATTTGGTAAAAATTTACAAAACAGCGGAGCTGGAAGTTTTGGCATTGCAGGGGTTAGATCTTAGGGTCGAGAGGGGAGAGCTGCTTGCAATTATCGGAAACAGCGGTTCAGGCAAGTCCACCTTTTTAAATATGCTTGGCGGTCTGGATACGCCAAGCGCGGGAAAATTATTTGTGGATGGAAAAAATTTGTTTACCATGACAGAAAAACAGCTTGTGGAGTACAAAAGGGATACGGTTGGTTTTGTTTGGCAGAATAACGCGAGGAATCTCCTGCCGTACCTTAGCGCGCTGGAAAATATTATGACTCCAATGCAGTTCGGTTCAGAAAAGGGCAGAAAAGAGCGCGCGTTAAAACTGCTTGATGCGGTTGGGATGTCGCATAAAAAGGCGAGCCGGCTAAATCAGCTTTCCGGCGGGGAACAGCAGCGGATTGCGATTGCGATTGCCCTAGCCAACTCTCCGAAACTCCTGCTTGCAGACGAGCCGACAGGCTCCGTTGATCGGAAAACAGCAGATTATATTTTGGATGTATTTCGGCATTTAAACCGCGACGAGGGGCAGACCATTGTAATTGTAACGCACGATGTGGCTCTCTCCAAACAGGTGCAGCGCGTGATTGCCATTCGCGATGGGAAATTTAGCAGCGAACGTATTTTAAAGGAACAATATTCTATTGACTCTGTGGAGGCAGCGGCAATAAACTGGCAGGAGGAGGAAACACAGGAAGAATTCGCGATTATTGACCGTGCCGGGCGCATTCAGATCCCAAAGGAGATGCTTGCCGAAGCGGGAATTGAGGATAATAAACTGCGGATGGAAGTAAAGGATGGGAAGATTGTGCTGGAGAAGGCATGAAAACAAAACGGGTCAAAAAGTGATCCGGAAATAAGTGTGAAACTATATAGGCGAAATTTTCTTTTGTGTAGAATTGCCAATTGTGTAGAGGGAAAATAGATATGAAAATATTTGCCATGATATTTATGACAATCACTCTTTTATGGTTATTGATAGGATCGTGCAGAATCCTTTCTATGACGTTTAAAACATTTAGCAGGTCGGTCACAATAAAAAATGAAAAATTAGCTGAAATGTTAATTGCACATAAAAATACTTGGGGAATCGCAACAAGTGCAGAAAAAAGGAATAAAATGTCATGGTTAGGGATATTTTCTTATCTTATATTTCTTCCGGAAATTTTTTTTATTGGCTATGATTGGTGGATCTATATTACAACTGGCATGGTGGGAGTATGCTCAGCAGAAGAAACATATTTGTCAATAGCAGGAATTTATTATATCATTGCGATAAGCAGGAAAATTACAGAAGCAAACAAGTTTGATAAAGGGGAAATATGGTAATTGACCATGGAGAATTACGGAAGCAATGGAAATTGCTCTTGCGATTTGCGCTGTTTAGATGGATAGATTCGGAAGTAATGAACAAAAATATGTCCCCTTCATATAATAAAACAAATATATAAGTTTTTATTGGATATTGCTGGCAGATTTGCAATATCCAAGGGGATTATTATGAATTATTATTCGGTCTTTCAGCGGAAAGCGGACGCGCAAGCTTGCATAAAGGGAAGTTGTAAATATCCAGATATCCGAGGGGTAGTGCGTTTTTATCAGCTACGCGGCTGTGTTATGGTCACGGCGGAGATAGAGGGGCTGCCTGTGGGGGAAAAGCCTTGTGATAAGCCGGTTTTCGCTTTTCATATCCATGAGGGGATGAAATGTTCTGGAAACAGAGAGGATTGCTT
This sequence comes from uncultured Lachnospiraceae bacterium, assembly GCA_910585065.1. Taxonomy (GTDB): domain Bacteria; phylum Bacillota; class Clostridia; order Lachnospirales; family Lachnospiraceae; genus RGIG4057. Next base: position 6,875 of record CAJUCG010000028.1, on the reverse strand, counting down.
TGCGGATGCGGGTGGGCATTATAATCCGCAGGATTGCTCACATCCGAACCATGCAGGGGATATGCCGCCGCTGTTTGGCGTTTGTGGAGAAGCATTTCTCGCATTTGTAACGGACAGATTTAGAGTATGTGAGATTTTGGGCAGGGCAGTGATTGTACACCGGATGGATGATGATTTTCACACGCAGCCATCCGGAAATGCCGGAGAAAAAATGGCGTGCGGAATTATTGAGAGAAAATTCTGAAATCAGCGGGCAAATTGTGATTGGTAAAAATACAAAAAATTATCTTTACAATAAAGCCACCGCAAAATACAGTAATCCTACAATATAAATTTAACTTTTATATTGTAGTGGATCCGTATTTTGCGGCGGTTTATTTTAATGGAAATAATCAGTTGTATTTCTCTACTTCCAAAATTTCTTCCGCTCTTGCTACTTGCTCCGGTGTAGGCGGGTCGATTCCTTCAAGCGGATATGGAATGTTTAGATGTTTCCACTTCTCCAGTCCCAAAGTATGGTACGGTAAAATTTCCACACGGCGCACGGTCTTTAGTTCACGGATCAGGTCGCGCAGTTCAAACAACCCCTCTTCATCATCTGTCAGCCCCGGCACTAATACATGGCGAATCCACATATCCTTGCCAAGATCGGAGAGATATCTTGCCATCTGGACAATGTTTTCATTGTTCCATCCAGTAAGTTCCTTGTGTTTGTCACTTACAATCTCTTTAAAATCTAACATGGTAAGATCCGTGACTTCCATCAGTGCGTTGAAATTACTTAAAAATGGCTCATCCATGGTGAATGGATTGCCCGCAGTGTCGAGTGTTGTGTGGATATCTTTTTCTTTTGCGTAGCGGAAAAATTCTGTTACGAATTCGGTTTGCAGCAGTGGTTCGCCTCCACTAACTGTAATGCCGCCATTTAGTTTCCCATTTTTCATCCAGTAAGTTTTATAGCGGTATGCCTTTTCAAACAGATCCTTTGCCGTGTAAAGTTCGCCGCCCTCCATGCTCCAGGTTTCCGGATTGTGGCAGTATTTGCACCGCATCCGGCATCCCTGCAAAAATACGACATAGCGCACGCCCGGTCCATCTACAAGCCCGAAGGATTCCAGGGAATGGACTCTACCTTCCATATTTTTAACCTCCTATTTGAAGTTCCGTAAAATCCCTTCCAGTACCCAACACTCTAGGAAGAAATTTCTGGTTCGCTCTGCTCACAAGAAATTTTTCCGGGTACTGTCCGGGATTTTACTGATTTGAAGTTCCAAAAAAAGGGGAATTTTGAACATGGAGTCCAAAATCCCCCTTCTGTTATGCCTGATCGATTAGATCCTGCTCGGTTTTAGTCTAACCAGCTAACGAAAAAATATTAGCGGGTCTTATGGCAAGTTCTTGCAATAACATCATCCTGCTGCTTCTTGGTCAGGCTGATAAATTTAACAGCGTAACCGGAAACACGGATAGTAAAGTTCGCGTACTCTTCCTTCTCTGGATGAGCCTGTGCGTCAAGAAGCTTCTCAGTACCAAATACGTTTACATTCAGATGATGAGCTCCCTGATCAAAGTAGCCGTCAAGAACCTGTACAAGGTTGTTAACACGCTCTTCCTTGCTGTGGCCAAGAGCATCCGGATTGATCGTCTGGGTATTGGAAATACCGTCGAGTGACCAGTGATACGGAATCTTAGCAACAGAGTTTAAGGAAGCAACAAGACCATTGGTCTCTGCGCCGTAGCTTGGGCTTGCACCCGGGCTGAATGGCGTGTAAGCGGCACGTCCGTTAGGCATAGCACCAGTTGCCTCACCGTATACAACGTTGGAGGTAATGGTAAGAAGGGATGTGGTCGGCTCGGAATTGCGGTAGGTATGACGACGGCGGATCTTCTCCATAAAGGTCTTTAACAACCAAACACCAATCTGGTCTGCACGGTCATCATCGTTGCCGTATTTCGGGAAGTCGCCCTCAATCTCAAAATGATCAGAGATTCCTTCTGCGTCGCGGATAACCTTAACCTTCGCATACTTGATCGCGCTTAAGGAGTCGATTACATGGGAGAAGCCTGCAATACCGGTTGCGAATGTACGGCGTACATCGGTATCAATCAGAGCCATCTCTGCTGCCTCATAGTAATATTTATCATGCATATAGTGAATCAGATTCAGTACGTTTACATAGATATCAGCAAGCCAATCAAGCCAGAAATCGTATTTCTCAATCACTTCATCATAATCAAGATACTCGCTGGTGATGCGCTCCATCTTAGGACCTACCTGGATGCGGTGCTTCTCATCAAAACCACCGTTGATTGCGTACAGGAGGGTCTTGCCAAGGTTTGCGCGAGCGCCGAAGAACTGAATCTCCTTGCCGGTCTGAGTAGCGGATACGCAGCAGCAGATGGAGTAGTCATCGCCCCATACTGGCTTCATAACGTCATCATTCTCATACTGGATCGAGCTGGTTTCGATGGAGATGTGAGAAGCATATTTCTTGAACTGCTCCGGAAGATCGCTGGAGTAGAGAACCGTAAGGTTCGGCTCCGGTGACGGTCCCATGTTCTCAAGGGTGTGCAGGAAACGATAGTCTGTCTTTGTAACCATATGACGGCCATCCATACCGATACCGCCGACTTCAAGGGTAGCCCAGGTCGGGTCACCGGAGAAGAGCTGATTGTAAGACGGGATACGTGCAAACTTAACCATACGGAACTTCATTGTCATATGGTCAATGATTTCCTGTGCCTCAGTCTCGGTCAAAACGCCATTCTTTAAGTCGCGCTCAAAATAAATATCAAGGAAAGTGGAGATACGTCCTACGGACATCGCTGCACCATTCTGGGTCTTAACTGCTGCAAGGTAGCCAAAGTACAGCCACTGGCAAGCTTCCTTTGCATTCTTTGCCGGCTGGGAGATATCGTAGCCATAAATCTTTGCCATCTCCTTCATGCCCTTTAATGCGTTAATCTGCATTGTAAGCTCTTCGCGCTGACGGATTACGTCATCGTACATATTGCCGCAGCCACAGTTTAACTTGTCGTTCTCTTTTGCCTTGATCAGGTAATCGATACCGTACAGGGCAATACGACGATAGTCGCCGACGATACGACCGCGACCGTAGGTATCCGGAAGACCAGTAACAACATGGGTCTTGCGGGCAAGACGCATCTCTGGAGTATATGCAGCGAACACTGCATCGTTGTGGGTCGTCATATAATCTTCAAAAATATGCTTTAATTCTGGATTGATCTCGTAGCCGTAGCTCTCTGCCGCCTGCTCAGCCATCTTAATACCACCGTAAGGCATGAATGCTCTCTTTAACGGCTTGTCGGTCTGAAGACCAACGATCTGCTCCAGATCTTTCATGCTCTCGTCAATATAGCCAGGGCCGTAGGAGGTAAGGCCGGAAACAACCTCGGTCTCGCAGTCTAAAACGCCGCCCTTTGCGCGCTCCTCTTTCTGCAATTTCTGCAGCGCGCCCCAAAGTTTGTTGGTCGAATCGGTCGGGTCAGCAAGGAAAGCCTCATCGCCATCATATGGCTTGTAGTTGTTCTGAATGAAGTCGCGTACATTGACTTCGTCTTTCCAAATGCGGCCTTCAAAGCCATCCCATTCCTGATAATTGTTCATGGTTTTCATCCTTTCTTGAAAATATTTATTGTAGCTTTGTCAAGCTCTGTCGCCATTATAGCACAAGCTGTCTTTTTTTGCAACCTTAGGAGAGCAGAAATATATGTGAAATCTTGATAAAAAATGTATAACCGTACAGTTTGCAGCCTCGTTGTTGCACGGGATGCAATATATTTCCTGTCCGCCCTAGAAATTCCGCGGCAAGCGCGTTTCTAGGGCAGGTACTGGGAAATAAAGGTATAATTCTGTTTTCAAAACTCCCGGTAAAACAAAAACAACAGCGAAATTATTTGCCTGCTGATAAGTCAGGCAGGCTTTTAACTGGGATAATTAATAAGAAATGCAAAAATATTTATTTCTGACTGAAGTAGCGGTTGAGCAAACCTTCAAATGCCTTTCCGTGCCGTGCCTCATCCTTTGCCATCTCATGGACAGTGTCATGGATTGCATCAAGGTTCGCCGCCTTCGCGCGCTTTGCAAGATCCATCTTGCCCGCCGTGGCACCGTTCTCTGCCTCAACGCGAAGCTCAAGGTTTTTCTTGGTGCTGTCGGTAACTACCTCGCCGAGAAGTTCTGCAAATTTTGCTGCGTGTTCTGCCTCCTCAAATGCTGCCTTCTCATAGTAGAGACCAACCTCAGGATAGCCCTCTCTGTGTGCAACTCTCGCCATCGCAAGGTACATACCAACCTCTGTACACTCGCCGGTGAAATTCGCACGAAGATCCGCAAGGATATCCTCGCTTACGCCCTGTGCCACGCCAACGACATGTTCGGTTGCCCATGTCCTTACACCAGTCATCTCTGTGAACTTCGAAGCCGGTGCGCCGCACTGCGGACATTTTTCTGGTGCTGCATCACCCTCATAAACATAACCACAAACCTGACATACAAACTTTGCCATAATGACAATCTCCTTTCGTACTGAAAAATTGTTTTGTTTTTGATAATCGAAATAGTAATTGTTACTGATATAGATGATACATGATTCTTCTCATTTTGTCAATAGGTAATTTAAAAATATTTTTCGCCCTTTTACGGGGGAATATCCGCAAGTTTTTCCTGATATGCAGTGGAAAGCATATCAGTATGTTTCGCAGACCCTTGCGCACTCCGGGCAACGTCCGTGAAACAGCACAGTGTGTCCCTCTATCGTGCCGTCGAATCCGGCTGCCGCCAATGTATCGATATGGTCGAGCGGACTCATTTGCAGATCGAGTACTCTGCCGCATCCGCTACAGAGTAAATGGTAGTGGGGCGATGTGGTTCCATCGTAGCGTTCGCTGCCGTCGCCGCAGGTTAGGCGCACCGCCTCGCCCTGGTCAACAAGGAAATTTAAATTCCGGTAAACTGTTCCAAGACTGATATTTGGGTAAAGTTTGCGCACCTGTGTGTACACCATATCTGCGGTCGGATGTTCCTTCGTATTCATCAGGTATTCCTTGATGGATTGCCGCTGTTTGCTGTGTTTTACTGCCGCCATATTTTTCTCCGTTTCTAATGCATTTATACGGATGGACTCCGTACCGAATAAAATTATGATATCAATAACTGTTATTATTATATGCGATATTAGACGATTTGTCAATTCGTATATTTTGGAAATTTTGGAGGGGCAGCAATCATTTTATCCATCATGCGATGAGGATCTTCCCATTTGATTATGAAAGGATATATGGGATTTGCCATTGCCTACGGTATAAGCCGGTGAATATCCCTAGGAAACAGCGTCGCGCTGCGGACGTTCTCAAAGCCCAAGAGCTGCGCGGTAAACCGCTCAAGCCCAAGCCCCAGTCCTCCGTGCGGCGGGACTCCATATTTGTGTAACATTAGATAGCTTTCAAAAAGTTCCTTATGCATCCCTCTTTTACATAGTTTTTCTAATTGTTCTTTATAAGAATGGACACGCTGTCCCCCCGTTGTAATTTCAAGACCCCGAAACAACAGGTCGAAGCTTAGAGTTTCCTCTGTATTTGATGGGTTATCCATCGCATAGAACGGGCGTTTTGCACTTGGATAGTGCGTCACAAAGACAAACTCGCTCCCGTTTTCCCGCTTTACCAACTCACATAAAAGCCGTTCCTCCTCCGGTTCAAAGTCAAGCATATCCGTAATTTCGCGATGGTACGCCTGTGCGATCCATTCCTTTGCAGCAGCGAAGGGGAGCTGCGGGATCTCTTCAATCTGTGGCAATGTGCAGCCAAGCAGCGCGAGTTCTGTGCTGCAGCATTTATTTAAAAAGGAAATGCAGTAGCGCAGCATCCTGGTCTCCATCGCCATAATCTCCTCGAAACTCTCAATATATCCCATCTCAAAATCCACGCTGGTATACTCGTTTAGGTGTCTTGAGGTATCATACTTTTCCGCGCGGAAAACCGGTGCAATCTCAAATACGCGCTCAAATACCCCCACCATCATCTGCTTATAAAACTGCGGGCTCTGCGCAAGATAAGCTTCTTTTCCAAAATATGGAAGTTTGAAGATATTCGCGCCGCCCTCCGCTCCAATCGCCGCAATCTTCGGGGAGTGGATCTCGGTAAAATGTTCCGCGTTTAGAAATTCCCGAAACGCTGTGCAGATTGCTGCCTGAATTCGGAAAATAGCGCGCTCCTTTTCATTGCGCAGCGTGATCGGGCGGTAGTCCAATAAGTTTTCCAGTGAGGTATTCACTTTTTTTTGGTTGATAACAACAGGCAAAACTTCGCAGGGCGTGGATAAAATCCGTGCTTCCTTTAGGCGAAGTTCATAGCCGCTTTTAGAGCGTTCCTCGGCGACCACTTCGGCTGTCAGCCGCACACACGCCTCCTCAGTAAGAAGATCGAGAGGAAAGGAGGCGTACTCCTCGCTGTAAACACACTGCACTATGGCATCCCTCATGCGCAAAAGGACAAAGGCAAATCCGCTCATCCGGCGGATCTTATAGATCGCGCCATGCAGACGGACAGTTTTTCCAATCCGGTGGACAAGATCGCCCGCCTCAGTTTCAGTCGGCTCAACAATATATTTTACAGTATTCATATTTATTCTCCATTTCATTATTATATTTTGATTGATCTATTTATCAGACTAAAAAATAATAAAAACGCTAACTATCTATAGAGATTCTTTTAATTATCCATATGGACATCATCTATATGTCCCATCCGATCACAACCTTTCCCTAAATATAGTAATCTGATCTCGATGCCGCCTTGAATATCCATTTAAATTATAGATTTTTATACACAAAAAAACCACACGGCAAAATACC
>CAJUCG010000027.1 GCA_910585065.1 uncultured Lachnospiraceae bacterium | reverse complement strand
AAAAAGATGAATATTGGAATTGTAGAAGAAAACACAATATTAAGAAAATGGTATGAGGATAATGGTTTTATCCACATTGGAACAAAGAAATTCGATTTTTTCCCATTTACTTGTGGATATATGGAAAAAGATGTGTGAATTATTTTTTAATAGTGGCATGGAAAAATGCCTTTTTTTATTGATTATATAGACATGGTGCCAGCACCATGTGATAAGTATGGGTAAGGAGAAAATTGGAAAACGTAAACTAAATTTATCCTCTTTCAGTAAGAAGCTCCACCCCTAAAGTGGGGATGTTTTTTTAAGAAATAATTTTGTATGTCATGGAGGTTGTTATGCTTCAGAAAAATAAGCGAAAAAGTCTTATAGTATTTGCAGCGGTATTAGTTTTGGGATCATTATTAGCGTGTTCCTCTGGAGCGGAGAAAACTGTGCCGCAGGATACTGTGTTATCAGCAGAAGAATTAGGATCAAATAGTAAAAAGGAAATTATGATATCAACCACACCAATAGAAAACCTAGAAATGCAAGAGAATACCAAGTTATGGGAAGAAAAAGAAAATTCAGGTTTGGTGGATGAAGAGCAAAACTTGCCACAGGAGTCTGGCAACGTATCAACAAGAGAAGTAGAGATGGAGAAACCAGAAGATTTGGGCGCATTGGATAACAGATCAGAATTAACAGAAGAAGGGAAGTCAGAGCGAGGGCAACAAAAAGAAGGATTGTCAGAAGAAGGACAGGAGCAACAAGAAAAAGACCAACAAGAAGCACAGTTTCAAACTTGGCAGAGTGCATATTTGGAAGTGATATATCATTTATGGGATTATCTTGCTCCAAGATATGAACCTCTTAGTGATGAAGAAACAAGAAAAAAATTTGATGATCCTATGAATTTATGGATCTTTTACCTAGGGCTGCATGATTTTGATGGGGATGGTGTTTTGGAATTGATTACTGGTGATGGTTTAGGATTGGCAGTATTTACATTTAGAGACGGGAGTGTAGAAAAAATTGCAGATCTGTGTGAGCCAGATTTATCAGAAAGTTGGTGCGTGAATGGAGTATTCTTCAAAGATAATCGTATTCGTGTAGAATGCGATGGTTCTGGGGGAGTCAATTTGGTCAATTTTGGATATATCGAAGGAGAATATGTGTTGGGACATTACAACCAGTGGACTCCAACCGATCCGATTATTATTAATGGAAGAGAAGGCACATTAGAAGAAATGGAACAGATCTATGTATTGGATTATAGCGAAATAGAAAAGGAGGAATGGAGGGAACGTCTTCGGCTTGTTAACGAAAATGGTATATGGATATTAAAGCATTATGACTCGGACGAAGAAAGTGTTTTAGATATCAATTTTGATTTTGATTCGGTTTTGTGGTAAAGAAGCAAAAAATCAGTTTACATTTTGCCATTGTTCTTCTTTTCTTTTTCTTTATTAAATTTGGATGAGGCAAGCGATACCAGTTCTGTCTTTACGATGACTACCAGAACGTATGGCGTGTATTTTGACAGCACGAACAAGCAGTTTGTGTACAATCAGCAAGTTGTGTATGAGCGTTTGAAAAATGCTGGGCTGAACAAAAATACCATTTCCGGGTTTATGGGGAACTTTCGGGCAGAAAAGCAAAAAGAGTAAAGTCATAATGGTTTTGCTCTTTTTGCTTTTTTATGCGCAAAGATATAAGTATGTATTATAATGCAGAAATTTCTGTTCCCGTCTTTCCCTTCAGTGCATCCCGTGTAGTTTGCATTTTTGTAATTACCACTCTGCCTTCTGGCTTTTTTTCCAAATAGGAAATTGCAGCGGCAATTTTTGGGCGCATACCATGTTCGGAAAAGCTGTTGTCCCTGGCGAATTCCCTTGCCTCAGAAAGTGATAATTTCTCAAGTGGGATTTCCTGTGGCGTGCCGTAGAAGCGGGCGGCTTTCTCATTTCCGGTCAAAAAGAGCAGGATATCTGCATCTAGTAATTCTGCCAGTTTTCCGGCGGTCAGATCTTTTTCGATCACTGCACTTGCACCCTTTAGCGTCGTGCCCTGTTCCAGCACCGGAATTCCGCCTCCGCCTGCGGCAATCACGATCTGTCCGGCATCAACAAGGGCGCGAATAGCATCAATTTCATAGATATCGATCGGCTGTGGAGAAGCGATAATACGGCGGAATCCCTCTTTTGTTTCCACAACATAATTGCCCTTGCGCTCCTCGGCTGCCGCGTCCGCTGCATCCATCACGCGTCCGATAATTTTGGAGGGATTGTGGAATGCCTTATCGAAAGGGCTTACTTTTACCTGCGTGATAATGGTGGATACAGCGCGAAAAATTCCACGATTTAGAACCTCAGTGCGAATGGCATTCTGCAGATCGTAACCGACATATCCCTGACTCATCGCACTGCAAAGAGACATCGGGGCAACGGTATATTTTGGCTCTGTGCGGGAAAATTCTGTCATAGCGGAGTGTACCATGCCAAGCTGCTGCCCATTGCTGTGTGTGACAACAATCCGATAACCTTCCTCCACAAGATCGGCGATTGCGTGTGCGGCAAGTTTTACATTTGTTTTTTGTTCCGGAAAGGTTTCACCGAACGCACTGCGCCCAAGTGCCACTACGATTTTTTTGCTCATGGAAGTAATTGCTCCTTTCTCATTTTTTGGTTTAGAGTGCGATTAGGATCTCTAGTATTGCAAATACTTCTTACCAGGGTTAAATTGCAGCAAAACCTTTTTCAAGGTCAGCAAGGATATCCTCTATATGTTCTAACCCGACGGAGAGGCGGATCATACCGCCATCAATTCCTGCTGCCACAAGTTGTTCATCGGTAAGCTGGCGATGTGTTGCGGAGGCTGGATGGAGTACACAGGTGCGGATATCTGCCACATGGACAACATTGGAAGCAAGTTCAAGGTGATCCATAAATTTGACTGCCATTTCGCGTCCGCCCGCAATATTAAAGGAAATTACGCCGCTGCATCCTTCTGGAAGATATTTTTTTGCAAGTTCATGATACTTGTTGGAGGGGAGTCCCGGATAGTTTACGGAGGTTACTTTGGAATGTCCCTCTAAAAATTTTGCGGTATCCATCGCATTTATACAGTACTGGCGCATACGCACTGGCAAAGTTTCCAGCCCCAAATTTAGCAGGAAAGCGGAATTTGCCGCCGGATAGCAGCCGAAATCGCGCATTAACTGCATTCTTGCCTTGATAATATAGGCCATTGGTCCAAAGGCTTTGGTGTAGGAAACGCCGTGATAGCTTTCGTCCGGCTCGACAAAATCCGGGAAATTTCCGTTTGTCCAGTCAAATTTTCCGGAGTCCACAATCACGCCGCCGCCCTGTACCGCATGACCATCCATATATTTTGTCGTGGAATGTACAACAATGTCCGCGCCAAATTCAAATGGGCGGCAGAGTACAGGAGTGGCAAAGGTATTGTCGACGATCAGCGGCACTTTGTGTGCGTGTGCAAGTGCTGCAAATTTTTCGATATCAAATACTGTGAGTGCGGGGTTGGCAAGCGTCTCGCCAAAGACCGCCCTGGTATTTGGACGGAAGGCTTTTTCAATTTCTTCCGGTGCGGCATCCGCATCGACAAAGATACATTCAATACCAAGCTTTTTTAATGTGACAGCAAAAAGATTGATGGTGCCGCCGTAGATGGTAGCCACCGCGATAAAGCTGTCGCCCGCACTGCAAAGATTTAGGATGGAGAGAAGACTGGCAGCCTGACCGCTCGATGTACACATTGCTCCAACACCTCCCTCCAGTGCCGCGATCTTTTTCTCGACAGCATCCACGGTTGGATTAGCAAAACGGGAGTACATAAATTCAGTTGGCATATCAAATAATTGCGCAATATGTTCGGTCGAATCAAAGCAGTAGGTGGTACTCTGCACGATCGGGAGTACACGCGGCTCCCCGTTTTTTGGAGTATAGCCTTCATGGAGGCATTTGGTTTCGATTTTCATGTTTTTTCCTCTTTTCTGATAAGATAGGCGCAGGGGATATGCGGCTTGTAACCCTGTGCAAAAAATACAAGGAAAGTTTACCACGAAAAATAGGGCGGGTCAAGCAGAGATTTTGGCGCAATTTTTCTAAAGAGTTCCGCGCTTTTTCTGATTGCACATGAGGAACTTTTAATGCATAATAAAGGAAAAGAAATCTTCTTATAAAGAAAAAGGGAGGATAAAGTACATGGAATTTTGTGATTTGAGTGGTTTGTGGCGGGCAGAAACCCCGGATGGGAGGGGATATCCCATGTATCTTCCGGGTACTCTCGATGAAAATGAAATTGGAGAAGCACAGGAAGCATCTGCAACTCGCCTTACAAGAAAATTTGCATTTTCCGGCGAAGTAAAAATTGGAAAAAAATTACAAATCTCTGTTCCGAAGGGAAAGCGGCTTTTTGTGGAGAGTGAGCGGGCGCGCTGTCTAAGACTTCTGATAAATGGCAAAGAAGTGGAACATTTTCGACCGGCAACGCTTGTAAGTCCACAAATTTTTGAAGTGACGGGAATGCTTACGGGCGAAGATCAGTTTGAATTTTTGTCGGACAATACCTATCCGGGGCTTCCGGCAAAAGATATTTTGTATTCCTCGGCGGCGACGGACGAAACGCAGACAAACTGGAACGGATTGCTTGGATTTTTGCGGCTGCGACAAGAGGAGGGCGTTTTTATTGAGGCAGTGAGAGTTTATCCGGTCACGGAGGGGGCATACTCGGATTCTGATATTCCTACTGCACTTGTGCTTCATCTCGATATTTCTGCAAATACAGCATGGCAGGGAACACTTTTTATTCAGAGTGACGCGCTAAGAGAAAAAGCTAGGATTGAGGCGGAGATCTTGCCGGGACGAAATGAGATTGTCACAAAGCCGCTCGCATTGTCAGAGGAAATACGCCTCTGGGATGAAGGGGAGGGAGAATGTTATGAACTGACCGTTAGCGGAAAGGAACTCGCACCGAAAACGATTTCGTTCGGTGTTCGAAGCTTTTCCTATGATAAAAAGGGAAGGCTAACCCTAAACGGACGCAGAATTTTTTTGCGCGGTGAGGCAAACTGCGCGGAGTTTCCGGAGAGCGGGCATGAGCCAATGACCGTGGAAGAATGGATGGGTGTTCTGCGCCGCTACCAAAGCTATGGGGTCAACTGTGTGCGCTTTCACTCGCATTGTCCGCCGGAGGCGGCATTCGTGGCAGCCGATCGGCTGGGGATGCTGATGCAGCCGGAATTATCCTGCTGGAACCCAGAAAATGCATTTCTTTCCCCGGAGGCTTTTGCCTATTACTGCACCGAGCTAGAAGAATTACTGCGCGTCTTTGCCAATCATCCCTCCTTTGTGATGCTAAGTTTTGGCAATGAATTGCAGTCGGATGAAGTGGGGCATGAAAGGATGCGGCAGATGCTTGCAAAGGCACATAAACTAGATGGCACAAGGCTTATTGCGGACGGTTCAAACAATCACTATGGCGGGATAGGCTGCGAGGAAACGAGCGATTTCTATGCGGCGCAAAGTTTTAGAGGAAATGATCTGCGGGGAATTTTTGCCAATATGGCGGGATATATCAATCATGCTTATCCAAGTGCAAAGGAAAATTTTAAAAATGCAATGGAAAAACTGCGCGCAGAGTACAAAAAACCCGTTTTTGGGTTTGAAGTCGGACAGTTTGAGGTATTGCCAGATTTTTCGGAACTTGATTATTTTTGCGGTGTGACGGAGCCAAAAAATTTGCAGAAAATCAAGGAGCGCGTTATGGAACGCAAAATTAGTGGGGAGCAATGGGAGAGCCAGATTGCGGCAAGCGGCGAACTCGCTCTTATCTGTTACCGGGAGGAAGTGGAGGCAGTGCTTCGAACAAAGGAAATGTCCGGGCTCTCCCTGCTTGGACTCCAGGATTTTCCAGGTCAGGGAACGGCACTTGTCGGGATGATGAATTCTCATCTGCTGCCAAAACCGTATCCCTTTGCTGATCCCAAGCGGTTTTCGCAATTTTTCCGCGCCCAGCTTCCGCTCGTGCTGCTCTCGCGCTATACCTATGAAACCTCTGATTGTCTATGCGCGGATGTGCTGGTCGCAAATTATGGAAAGGAAGCAATTTGCGGAAATTTGTACGCAAAGCTTTCCGGAGAGTTCCTCTGTCTTGAATACCGCGAAGCTAAAGAAGTTTTCTGCCCCTGTGGGGAACTGACAAAAGTGGGGGAGCTTTCCTTTGCCCTTAACGAAATCCTATTGGCGGCACGCCTCGAACTTTTTGTGGAGATCGGCGGGGTTTCAAACCATTATCCCATCTGGGTTTATCCGCAGGAAATCCCATGCCGTCCGGATACCGTATATCAAACAAAAGTTTTTGATAAGGCAGCGAAAAAGGTGTTGGAGGAGGGGGGAATAGTTTACCTAACACCGGATTCAACTAAGGAAAATTTGCCAAATTCTATCAAGGCTCAGTTCAGCACAGATTTTTGGTCCGTGGGGACTTTTTCTTCTCAGGAAGGCGGCATGGGGCTGTTGATCGACGAAAAACATCCGCTGTTTCGCGATTTCCCCACAGAATTTCATACTAACTGGCAGTGGTGGGTGATGGCATGCCAGCGCGCCGTAATTTTGCCAGAATATATAGAAACGATTGTCGCAGAACTTGACAGCTACGCTTATCTTCGCCCGATGGCAATGCTTTTTGAGTGCCGCTGTCTGAATGGAAAACTTCTCTTTTCCTCAATGGGGCTGCAAAATATACAAAAGTATCCGGAGTGCCGGGCACTTCTTTGCTGCATTTACCATTATCTTGCATCAAAAGAATTTGCTCCAGTACAAGAAATTTCTCCGGAATTTATTGAGGGGCTTTCGCGCTGCGATACATCCCCGGCGTTATGCCCTCATGCTTCTTAAACGCGCTGCAAAAAACGCTCTCACAGGAAAAACCCGTGGCAAAGCAGATGTTTTTTGCGGACAGCGAAGAATTTTTTAAAAGGTATTTTGCGGCAGCGATGCGCGTGTCCATCAGATACTGGTGGGGAGTAAGTCCAGTTTCCCTTTTAAAGACGCGGATAAAATGCCAGGGACTTAACCCTGCATATTTTGCAAGTTCCTCGATGGAGATCTCCTTGGCAAAGTTCTCGCGGATAAAAGCAGTCGCTGTCTCGGAGATGCTTGCCTGATCAAAGTCTTTTTGCGGGGGATTCAACAAAAAAATGGTTAAAAGGTCGTTGAGATATTTGGATACGAGGGGTTCTTTTATCGGAGCCTTCTTCTGAAACATATCGCAGACGGCCTTTATTTTTTCGCGGGCCAAATAGGAGTCTTTTGGCGTAAAAACAATTCCGTTCTGCGCGGTGGCTGCCCTGTAATAGCCGCGCGCAAGAATCCCGTCAAAATGGCACCAGAGGCATTCACATCCCTCCTTTGTGGTGTAGGAGTGCGGCTGATAACAGTCGAGAAAGAGAATTTGCCCAGGGGATAGCGCGCTATTGTATTCTTCGGATTTTACCGTAATTTCCCCCCGCTCCACATACATAAGAAGAAAGCTGTCAAAATTTTCACGGGATAGGGTATAGCCTGGCTGATAAATAAAATGTCCGCACTGCAGCGGGTAGAAAAAAAGTTGTTTGGCGGTAAGACTCGGCGCATAGACATAGTAGTCGGAACGCGGATCAATCTGTGGCTCACAGGATTTCATTAGGGTCTCCTTTTTGGTGCAAGCAATTATTTTCCCCTTTATCATACCGCAGGAAAAGAAAATTTGCAACAGCAAAAAATATAAATGATATCGCAGGGAAAACAAATGAAATCGCAGATAGACTGCGATATAATAAGAGCATAAAACATAAATTATTTTATAGTTTTAAAAATTTTAAAATTTGGAGGCGGTTATGGAAACGGCAAAGGTTTGGGCGGAAAAGATAATGATTCCGACGTATGAGATTGGGCAGGCGCAGAAAAATCCGATGTTTTTGGAAAAGAGAGTCTATCAGGGCAGCAGCGGAAAAGTATATCCCTACCCGACGATAGAGAGTATTTCCGATGAGAAAAAGGAGAAGGAATATACTGCGGTAATGCTGGAGAACGAGTATTTGAAAATTATGGTACTTCCAGAGTTTGGCGGACGTATTCAAAGGGCATACGACAAGACAAACGGCTATGATTTTATCTATTATAAT
The DNA here is from genome assembly GCA_910585065.1 of uncultured Lachnospiraceae bacterium. Taxonomy (GTDB): domain Bacteria; phylum Bacillota; class Clostridia; order Lachnospirales; family Lachnospiraceae; genus RGIG4057. The sequence continues at coordinate 15,423 of CAJUCG010000027.1, read as the reverse complement.
CATGTGATCAAACCGGCACTTGTGGGGCTGACCGGTCCATGGATCTCCGGAGGAATTGAGTTTAACTGGCCGCAGCATCACAGACCAAGCACTTTTCTGCCGCTCTCCTATCATTTGGAATGCGGCAAGGATGGCAGTGCCGCCGTTTTGATTCATGATGTGGACGAGATGTACGGGACAAAGGCAATTACAAAGATTGCCCTGTATCCGGGGAGAGCCTATATTGAGATTACCGGGCAGCTTTATAACCGCACGCCGCTGCCGCAGACCTTTCTTTGGTGGGCAAACCCGGCGTTTGCGGTCAACGATTATACGCAGTCTATCTTTCCGCCGGATGTACACGCAGTAATGGATCATGGCAAGCGCGATGTCTCCCGTTTTCCGATCGCGACAGGGGTGTATTATAAAAAGGATTACAGCGAGGGCGTGGATATTTCGCGCTATAAAAATATTCCGGTTCCGACTTCGTACATGGCACAAAGCTCCCACTATGATTTTGTCGGAGGGTATGATTACGAAAAGGCCGCGGGGCTTTTACATATAGCTGATCACCATATTTCGCCGGGAAAGAAACAGTGGACATGGGGGTGCGGCGATTTCGGAAAGGCCTGGGATCGCAATCTGACCGATGAGGATGGTCCTTATATTGAATTGATGACGGGTGTTTACACGGATAATCAGCCAGATTTTACATGGCTAAAGCCATTTGAGGAAAAAACTTTCTGCCAGTACTTTATGCCATATAAAGCGGTGGGGCAGGTAAGCAATGCGACAAAGGATATCGTAGTTTCCCTTTCCAGTAAGGAGGGAAAGGCAGAGATGATTGTCTATGCGACAAGAGAATACAAAAGGGCAAATATTCGTCTCTCTTTGCACGGGCAGATCCTCGCTGAAGAGGAGGCAGAGCTTTCCCCGACAAAGATCTATAAGAAAACGATTTCGCTTGAGGGTGAAGGGGAAGAAGAATTGATGCTTGAGGTTATGGCAGAGGGGAAATGTCTGGTTTCTTACCAGAGAGAAAAGGAGGAGATTAAGGAATTTCCAAAACCCGCTGAGGCGGCATCCGCGCCGGAAAAACTGATGACGAACGAGGAACTTTATCTGACGGGGCAGCACCTAGAACAGTATCGCCATGCAACATTTTTGCCAGATCCCTATTATCTGGAAGGATTAAAGCGCGATCCGGGAGATATTCGCATCAATAATGCCTACGGAAAACTTTTGCTCTCCCGCGGGCAATTTGCACAGGCAGAGGGGTATTTTAAAAAAGCGTTAAAACGTCTTACCTGGCGCAATCCGAACCCTTATCACAGTGAAACCTACTATCTTTTGGGACTGAATTTTATTTATCGGGAGAGGGAGGAAGAAGCGTATGAGGCCTTTTTTAAGGCGGCGTGGAGCGCGGAACAACAGGAGAAATCTTACTATTATCTAGCGGTACTTTGCGCGAGGAAAGAACACTATGAGGAGGCATTTGCACATATTGAAAAGTCGCTTGTTCGGAATATGCACAATATCAAGGCACGCGGATTAAAGGCCTATCTTTTGCGCAAATTGGGCAGAGTGGAGGAAGCGCGTACCCTGCTAGACGAAAATCTCGCACTCGATCCATTTGATTTTCTCTCCGCAAGCGAGAAGGCGATGCTTGGTGCGCCGGGGGCAGAAGAAGCATTTAACGCAATAATGCAGCAGAGCGAGAAGAATTTTTTGATGGTGGCAAGGGATTATGCGGAGTTTGGTGCGTATTCGGAGGCTCTAAAACGAATTAGTTTTTCGGAAAGTTCCAACCCGCTGATCTGGTATTATACTGCTTATTATTATGTAAAAACACAGAGGGCGGCAGGGGAGGAAGATTTTTCCAGGATGCGCGATCTCCTTTCCCGTGCTGAGAATTCTCCTGCGGATTACTGTTTTCCGAACAAGCTGGAAGATATTGCGGTGCTGCGCTTTGCAATAGAGAATGGCTGTAATCGAAAAGCACCTTATTATCTTGGAAATCTTTTTTATGATAAGCTTGTCTGGGAGGAGGCAATTTCTCTGTGGGAATGTTCCGCAAAGGAAGATCCGGATTTTGCAACGGTACATCGGAATCTTGCCATTGCGTACTACAATAAAAAAGGGGATGGAACAGCAGCAAAAAAAGAGCTGGAGTGTGCATTTGCTTTAGACTCTTCTGATGCGCGTGTATTTCTTGAATTAGATCAGCTCTATAAAAAACTTGGAAAAAATTGTAAGGAGCGTTTGGAGGGATTTCTGGCGCACAAAGAGCTTATCAAGCAGAGGGATGATCTCTACGTGGAATATATTACATTATTAAATGCGAATGGGGAATATCAAAAGGCATTAGAAGAGATTTTGTCCCATCATTTTCATCCGTGGGAGGGCGGTGAAGGACGGATTACCACGCAGTATGAATTTGCACTTCTTGAGCTGGCAAAAGAGAAGATGAGTCAAAAGAATTATGCACAAGCGGAGGAAATTTTGCGGCGCGCATTGATTAGCCCAAAAAATCTTGGCGAGGGAAAGCTTGAGGGGACAAAGGACAATCATCTATATTATCATCTTGGGCTTTGCGCGCAGGCGCAGGGAAAAAAGGATGAGGCAGAGGTGTTTTTTCGTCTTGCTACCGAGGGAGTGGGAGAGCCGACGAGTGCGATGTACTACAATGATCAGCCCGCACAGATGATCTTGTACCAGGGGCTTGCCTGGAAAAAATTGGGAAATACAGCGGCAGCAAACACTAGTTTTTATCGGCTGCTTGACTATGGGGAAGCGCGTCTTATGGACACGGCGGAAATTGATTATTTTGCTGTTTCCCTGCCGGATTTTCTGGTATTTGACGAGGATTATACAGTGAGAAACCGGGCGCACTGCTATTATTTAATGGCACTTGGAAATTTGGGACTGGGAAGAGAGGAAAAGGCAGAAGAATACTTCTTAAAAGCCAAAATTCATCCTGCGTACTGCACGGATTTCTATGGTATCCGGGGGTAATGCCGGATACCATAGAGTAAAATAATTTATTATTTTAATACAGGGGGTTCAAAGATATTTACAGTGCCGTTTTCCCGCTGGTAGGCATAGGTGCGATGCCCTTGAAAATCGGAGAAGAAAACATAGCGGCTTGTGATATTGATCTGTTTGAAATTGCCGTCCATAATGGTTTTTGTTATGCCGGTCTGAAGGTCGAGGCAGGCGATGCGGTTGTCATCGCCGCCATCGATCTGATAAAATAAATAGTGTTCATCTTCTGTGATATTAAAAGTAAAACAGAATTCATCTACCAATTTAACTGGTTCCCCCCCATCATAACCAATACGGTAGATCGCATAATTATCGCTGGATGCAATATAGTATATTCCCCCTGGCATGGCGATCGGCATAAAACAGTTGTCATGGAAAATAACATTGTCCTCCTTTGTTTTTAAATTGAGCGTGTGCAGATAATGATCGCGATCGTCGGCGGCATAGTAGAGAATTCCATTTCGGATCGAGGCTGGCACACCCCCATCGGAGATAAACATTCCCGCATTTTTTTTGTCGATATCCACGCAGTGCATCTGAATGGCGGTCTTCTCGTCATAGTGCTGATAGAAAAGAGTGTTGCCAAACAGACAGGACACGCCATTTGCCCCATCAAAGAGCATCGTAGTTCGCCCGTTTTTTCGCGCGTAGCGGTAGATTCCAGTATTGTAAAAACTGAGTGCGCTGTTGTTGGCAAATTCCTTTGCATAATTGCGTCTGGAATAGTAAATGTAATGTTCATCCGCGTTGATCGAGGCTACTTTGTCGGTGGAGAGTTTTTTTACATCAGTGCAGTCGGAATTCATTGAATAGAGTGCGCCGTCGTCGGCAGGATTGGAGAAATAGATGGTATCACCAATCTCGCAAAAAAGCCCGTCATTGTAAAGATTGCCTGCAAGATTGCCCGTGATCTCCCCCTCATTATAGTAAACTTTGGTGGAATAGTATGACCAGGTGATAAGGCCGCCAATAACAAGCACCAGCACAAGGATGGTAAGAATTTTCTTTTTCATAAAAGCCCCCTTTATGTAAAAATAGTTGTTTTGTTATTATTATTTTAACATAAAGAGAGGCTTTTTTCTACCCCTACTTGCAAAATCAAAAGAGAAACGATATAATAAAACAGCAAAATTAGGTGCAAAAAAGAAGAAATGGAGAATACTTATGGTGGACTTAATGGATTCCAGGGCGGAAATTGACCGGATTGACCGGCAGATTGTCGAGCTTTTTGAGCGCAGGATGCAGGTGGCGGGGGATGTTGCAGAATATAAAAGAAGCGTGAACAAGCCAGTGTTTGACAAGGCGAGGGAAGATGCGAAATTAGCGGCGGTACAGGAACTTTGCAGCAATGATTTTAATGGGCACGCGATAAAAGAGGTATTTAAACAGTTGATGAGCATTAGCAGACGGCTGCAGTACACATTAAATAAAGAGCAGGAAAAGGGGCAGTTTCAAGTCCTGTCCCATCTGCCAAAGACGAAGGGGACGAAAGTCGTATTTTTCGGTGCGCCCGGCTCCTATTCCGAGCAGGCGATGGAGGAATGTTTCGGGGAGGAGATCACCAGCTTTCCGGCGGCAAGCTTCTATGATGTGATGGAGGCTGTACAGGAGGGAAGGGCGGATTTTGGGGTATTGCCCATTGAGAATACAACGACGGGCGGCATTACAGACAGTTATGATTTACTGGTAGAATTTAATAATTATATTGTTGCAGAACATATCCTGCGTGTTGACCAGGCACTTTTAGGACTTCCCGGCGCGTCGCTTGAGGAGATTCGCACAGTTTATTCCCACGCGCAGGGAATTTTGCAGAGCAGGAAATTTTTGGGAAATTATCCAAAGATACAGGCGATAGAAAGCGGAAGTACGGCTTACGCCGCGCGCCGGGTAGCACAGGAAGGTGATCCGACAAAAGCGGCGATCGCCAGCGTGCGCGCCGCAAAAAATTATGGGCTTTCTGTGCTGGCGGAGCAGATCAATTCTGAGGACTGCAATTCAACACGTTTTATTATTATTACCAACCGGAGGGAGCATCTTGATACGGCGGACAAGGTCAGCATTTGCTTTTCCCTTCCACACGAGACGGGGAGTCTCTACAATATGCTCTCAAATATTATTTACAATGATCGGAACATGACCAAGATCGAGTCACGTCCGCTTTCCGGAAAAAATTTCGAGTATCGTTTTTTTGTGGATTTCGAGGGAAATCTGACTCAGGCCGCCGTGCAGAACACGCTTGACTGTATTCGCATCGAGGCACTGGAGATGAAGATATTGGGAAATTATCGGACAATATAGAGCTATTCACATTTGCGGTCATGCTGCGGTCGCTTTTAGAAGCAGCTAATCAAAACGAATTACAAGTAATTCGTTTGCCATTCGCGCTTGTAGCGCGAACTGGTTGTGTGAAAGGAGTCACACTCAAAATCCTTTTGCTTTCCTTATGCCCCTTTCACACTTTTTTCACAGAAAAACCCTAGTTTTATCAATTCTCTTTTTTAAAATAAGCAGGGTAGGGCGGCAGCAAAATCCAGAAAAGAGGGAAAATATGGATCAAAATATAACGTCGGCAGGACAGGTAAATCTTGAAAAGGCCAGGGAATATCACGAGCATATGCACAGAGAGAAAAGCAGGGCAAAGGGAGGAAAGAAATTCGCTTTGTTTTTCGCTGCGGCAGTGATTACAGGCGTGCTGGCAGCCTCGATCTTCCAGGGGGTTGCCTGGTATCAGGCAAGAGAGAACACCAGTGCGGTAAGCAAGGAACCAATCCGTGAACTTGATGGGGCACCAAGTGATCCGATCGCCACAGTAAATCCAGAAAATATAGAGGGTGCCTTTGTCACTGATGTTTCTGCGGTGGTAGAAAATGTGATGCCCGCAGTTGTCGCAATTAATTGTACGGCGGAGAAAGTTCAGACAACTTTTGATTTTTTTGGAAGAAATTACCAGGAACAGGAAGAGTTGATTTCTTCCGGAACAGGGATTATTATAGGGCAGAGCGACCGCGAACTTCTGATAGTGACAAATAATCATGTGATTGCGGATGCAACAAGGGTATCCATTGAATTTTGTGATAAGACAACCGCAGAAGCCCAAATAAAAGGAACGGAGGAGAGCGACGATCTCGCTGTGGTATCGGTGCCACTTGACGGTCTTTCTTTTGAGACCCTGCGCCAGATTCGCCTAGCCAGTATCGGGGGTTCGGAGGAACTTCAGATGGGAGAATTTGTGATTGCGATCGGCAATGCACTGGGCTATGGGCAAAGCGTCACAGTGGGCTATGTCAGCGCGCTTAACCGGGAAGTAACCGCTGAGGGCGTGACGTTAAATCTGATCCAGGTGGATGCCGCGATCAATCCCGGCAACAGTGGCGGGGCATTGTTAAATGCGAATGGGCAGGTGATCGGGATCAATTCAGTCAAGTATGCGGATACCGATGTGGAGCGCGTTGGCTATGCAATCCCAATCAGCGAAGTACTGCCGATCATCAATGATTTGATGAACCGAGAGGAACTTGGCGAGGCGGAGAGTGCCTACCTTGGCATTGAGGGAAAGGATGTGGACAGTGCGCACGCAAACAGTTTCCGTATGCCGATTGGGATCTGTGTGACCAAGATTGAAGAGAATTCCCCGGCGCAGAGGGCGGGGCTTTATCTGGGGGATATTATTGTTGGAATCAATGGCAGGAGCGTTTCAACAATGGAGGAGATGATGCACATCCTCGGCTACACTAGGGGCGGCACGGAGGGGACGCTTAAACTAAAAGTGCTTGAGAATGGAACCTATGTGGACAAGGAACTGACGGTAATATTCGGACAGCGCGGAGAACACACAGAAGGGAAAAAAAGGTAAATTATGCCTCATATTTCCTTTTTAGTGCTTCTAGTTCTTCGTCTGCGTCCATAATTTTCACTGAGCCCAGTTTATTGTGGATCCCGTTTTCTTCCAGAAAACGATAGGCAAGCATAAATGAAGTGTCATCGAAATTTGTCATAAATTTATTGTTGATATCGCGGATATCCCAGGACGGTGTATTGTATAAGGAAAGGTCAGTATATTGGAATATCTGGCGGAAGGAGTCAATGCAGATCTGTTTTTGCTGGCGCATATCCGGCGAGACAGTCTGCGTGTTAAATACGCGCAGATAGACGCGCAGAAATCCGTTATGCGGGTCAGCAAACCACTGATGAATGGAGGCGTACTCTTTTGCCATGGAATGCAGGAAAAGTTCCCAGTCCGTGGAGACATAGGAGGCATCCACCATGGTCTGAATCTGATTTTCGGTCAGGTTCAGATCATATTTTTTATTAAATTTTTCAATAATCCGGATGCGTTTGCTCACTGCGTCCGGAAGCTGAGAGGAGCGCGGTATCGCATTGTCGCGTTCCCGCCTTGTCGTGTAAGTGGTGTAGTCTTCCTCTTTCTGCGCGTCCTTTTTTGGGAGAATGGCGCGGATCATTTTATAAAATATGTAGATCGGCAGCACCAACATAAGGAGTGGCCATAGAATCCAAAATGAGGAGGAGGCGATGGAGAGCATAATAAGAATAATTACAATCGGAAGCCATTTGCTCTTATTTTTCTTTACCTTCCGATAGGTCTTTGGCTGATTTCTTCCAACAAAAATATACCATAATGCAAATAAAATAACAATACTTCCCATAATATCCCTCTTTCTGCGCAATCCCGCGCAAGAATAGATTAGCACGGGATTGCGGATTTGTAAAGTGGTTTGAATAATCTTTATCGTCCGAGAATCAGACAGCTGATCGGTTCGACAACGGGGGTCTTCCCCTGAAGAGTTCCAAGCGGCGTATCGCTGGCAAATTCTGCGTTTGCATAGATATCCCATGTCCGGTAAGGGATGGTAAATCTTACTGCGATACGGTTCGGATTAAACAGCACGCAGATTTCTTTTAGCTTGTCGCCACCCGCATGATCGGAGAGCAGATAGCCGACTGTATTTTCTGTTTCCGGCGATTCAGGAAGAAAAGAAAGATGTGCGGCAACTTCCTTTGCACTATTCATGCGAAAAGCGGGATGTGCCTTTCGCAGTGCAATCAGCCCGCGATAGTATTCGTACACTGCGTGATATTTTGTAGGATTTTTCCAATTTATGGCGTTGACGCGATCGGGCGAGCAGTAGCTGTTCTCGTCAAATCCCCCGTCAACTGCCGGTTTTGAGCGCAAAAATTCCTCCCCTGCCAAAAAGAATGGAATGCCCTGCGCGGTCAGATAGATAGCAGCCGCAAGTTTGTTCATGCGGATGCGCTGCTTTTTGCTGCCACAGGGATGGGATAAGGTGAGTTTGTCCCAGAGCGTAAGATTATCGTGCGCGGAAACATAATTGATGCACTGTGCGGGGGAAGCCGCCCAAAACTCAGAGGAGCGAAGTTTTTTTAAATCGATCTGCGGATGGGGAGCGCAGCCGCAAATGCCAAAGCGGATCTGATTACAGAGATGCTTTTTTCCGCTGACAAAGCCTTTCTCCCTCGCCTCGAACACACTCCCCTTAATTGCATCGCGCAGATTGTCGTTGAATGCGGCAACGCCGGGGATGCGGGCGAGATTTTCCTTTACCGCACGCTTAGATTGTTCAAGCAGACTCTCGCCGCCTGTCCATCCCTCGCCGTATATTAAAATCTGCGGGTTGATCGTGTCAAGGCGTGCGCGGATAGCCTGCATGGTTTCAATATCGTGCAGACCCATCAGATCAAATCGGAACCCATCGATATGGTATTCCCTCGCCCAGTATGCGACGGAGTCCGCGATAAAAGCGCGCATCATCGGGCGTTCTGAGGCGGTTTCATTGCCGCAGGCAGAGCCGTTGGAAAAACTTCCGTCCAAGTTCATGCGGTAATAGTAATACGGAACTATCCGGTTAAAAGGGGAGTCTAGTCCGAAGGCGGTGTGGTTATAAACCACATCCATAATCACGCCCAGTCCCTCTTTGTGCAGGGCATGAATCATTTCTTTCATCTCCCGGATACGCACAGCTCCGTTATTTGGATCGCTGCTGTAGGAACCTTCTGGAATATTGTAGTTGGCAGGATCATATCCCCAGTTAAAGGAAGGTGCAGTCTCGTTCACCGAGCAAAAATCAAAGCAGGGCAGCAGATGAATGTGGGTTACGCCAAGCTCTTTTATATGGTCGAGTCCCGTGGAATCTTTTGCAGTATTTTTTGTGCCTTTTTCGGCGAGCCCGAGAAAACGTCCCTTGTTTGTGATCCCCGCAGAAAAATCCATCGAGAGATCACGCAGATGCAGCTCATAGACAATTGCGTCAGTCGGCTGCAATAGAGTCGGACCATGGTCTTTTTCCCAGTCTTTTGGATTGGTAAGTGCAAGGTTGACGACCATTGAGAATTTACCATTTGCGGAGCAGGCGCGCGCATAAGGGTCGGTGGTCAAATATTCTTGGTCACCGATAGTGATAAGATAGCGGTAGTACATCCCATGCAGCATTTCATCCCGCTCGTAACTCCAGATCCCATGGGAGGATTTTTTTAGTAGAATTTGTTCTTCCTCTGCATTCTCATTCGGATGACCGTCCTTTGTCGGCGGACATAAACATAAAACAATACTTTGCGCCTGCGGCGACCAAACAAAGAAGGAAGTTTTTAACTCGCTACAAACCGCACCGAGAACAGCGTCGGTGCAAGTGAATTCCTGATCAAAAGCAGCGGAATTATAAAAGGCGATCTGTTTTGCAATCTGTTTTGCCGTCGGCTGTTTTCTAACTGATTTTTTTTTCGCCGCTGGACGTTTTTCGGATTGTTCTCTGAATATTTGATTCATAGATTACCTCTTTTCTGCACATTTTCTGAAATAAAGAGGAGAAAATGCGCGATATTTTAATTTTCATTCCTATTTCATATTTTATCATACAAAATAAGAAAAGTCGAGAAGAACTTGGTATTGTTTCGAAAAAGTCCGAAAATAAAAATGACTTATGTTCAGAATGGAGAATTCTTTCACTCTTAAAAATCTAAAAAAAGAGCAGAATTATCGAACATATGTTCGCAAGTACTGTAAAATAGGTTGTAAATTGGTTCAGGGTGTTGTATAATATAATCTAAAACAATGAAAACTGATTTGTAATACCAATTTTTGATAAGAATAAAAAGGGGGAAAATCAAGAAAAATGCAGGAGATTGATTTAGATAAAATAGAAATAAATATGGGACCTCCCACAGAGGAGCCAGCCCGTCAATATTATTTTATGGCAAAGTGCAGAGAATGGATTCGGGCAGAGTCTAAGCGTTTGGGGCGGGTGCTTACCTGTGCTACAGTGACTTTCGGCTGCCAGATGAACTCTAAAGATTCAGAGAAACTTTCCGGGATCTTACAAAAAATTGGCTATGTGGCAGCGGATACCGAAAAGGCGGATCTTGTACTCTACAATACCTGTACTGTGCGGGAAAATGCGAACACGCGCGTCTATGGGCGCATCGGTTATCTTGGCAGGATAAAGCACAAGGAAAATCCGCAAATGAAAATCGCGCTCTGCGGCTGCATGATGCAGGAGGCTCATGTGGTCGACAAAATTAGGCAAAGTTATCCCTTTGTCAGCCTGATCTTTGGGACACATAATATTTATAAGCTTGCAGAACTTTTATATAAGCAGATTCAGTCGGGCGGCATGGTAGTAGAAATAGAAAAAGAAAGTGGAAAAATTGTGGAGGAGCTTCCGAGCGAGCGCAAATTTGATTTCAAAGCGGGAGTCAATATTATGTACGGCTGCAATAATTTTTGCAGCTACTGTATTGTGCCGTATGTGCGCGGAAGAGAGCGCAGCCGCAAACCCGATGATATTATCCGGGAGATGGAAGATCTGGCGAATAACGGCGTGACGGAAGTGATGCTTCTCGGACAGAATGTAAATTCTTATGGAAAGACTTTGGAAAATCCTGTAAATTTCGCTGAACTTTTGCAGATGGCAGAACGGGTGGAGGGGATACGGCGCATTCGTTTTATGACACCGCACCCAAAGGATCTGTCCGACGATCTGATCCGCGTGATGGCAAATTCAAAAAAAATCTGCCATCATCTTCATCTTCCAGTGCAGTCCGGCAGTTCCCGCATTCTAAAATTAATGAACCGCCACTATACAAAGGAGGATTACTTGGCATTAGTTGCGCGTGTCCGCGCCGCTATTCCGGATGTGGCATTGACCACGGATATTATTGTGGGGTTTCCAAAAGAGACGGAGGAAGATTTTATGGAAACCATGGATCTAGTTTCCCGCGCGCGCTATCACAGTGCCTACACTTTTTTGTATAGCCCGCGCGAGGGAACGCCAGCCGCCATAATGGAGGGGCGGGTAGAAGAGCAAGTTGCGGGAGAGCGGTACAATCGGCTAATTGGAAGAATCAGGGATATCTCACAGGAACTTGCGGCGGAGGATACCGGGAAAATAATGGAGGTATTGGTGGAGGAAATCAATACAAAAAGGGAAAATTTCGTATCCGGACGGCTTGAAAATAATCTTCTCGTCCATTTTCCGGGGGATAAAAAATTGCTTGGCAAGTATGTGAAAGTGAAACTTTTAGAGTGTATGGGATTTTATTATCTTGGTGAGTTGGTGGGCAAAAGTGTATGACAATTTAACAAGTTGCATAAATATTTCACGTTTCTATTGACATTCACGGGAAAATAGTATAAAATTTATATGTTGTATGTCCGAAGTTTTTGAAGATACGGGTGGCATATAGCAGAGCAACGGAATAAGGAGGACTTCCCGTGAACGATGTAGTGAAGATTGCAATTGCGATCATCATTACTGCCGTTGTGGTTGGGTTCGTCGTCTACAAACTCACGCTCTCCTATCACACCAAACTGGTGGAGGCAAAGATTGGCAATGCCGACGAAAAGGCAAAGGAGATTGTTGAGGAGGCATTAAAAACTGCTGAGACGAAGAAGAAGGAAGCACTTCTCGAAGCTAAGGAAGAGTCGATTAGGACGAAGAATGAGTTAGAGAAGGAAGCAAAAGACCGCAGGGCAGAAGTACAGCGTTACGAAAAACGTGTCCAGGCAAAAGAAGATGCCGCAGACCGTAAGTTGGAGTCACTGGAAAAGAAGGAGTCAAAACTAGTTGCGCGCGAGCAGGAACTTGAGAAGATCCGCATTGAGGTGGAACAGTCTCATGCAATGCAATTGGCGGAACTGGAAAAGATTTCCGGATTGACCTCCGAACAAGCTAAGGAATATCTTATTAAGACGGTTGAAGACGAAGTCAAACATGAGACGGCAGTGATGATTAAGGAGATGGAGAGCAGGGCGAAAGAGGAGGCTGACAAAAAGGCCAAGGATATCGTAGTAACAGCAATCCAGAAATGTGCTGCTGACCATGTGGCGGAATCGACGATCTCCGTCGTACAGTTGCCGAACGATGAGATGAAGGGGAGGATTATCGGGCGTGAGGGCAGAAATATCCGCACGATCGAGACGTTAACCGGCGTGGATCTTGTGATTGACGATACGCCGGAAGCCGTGCTTCTCTCCAGCTTTGACCCGATCCGCAGGGAGGTTGCAAGGATTGCCCTTGAGAGACTGATTGTGGATGGTCGCATTCATCCGGCACGCATTGAGGAGATGGTTGAGAAAGCGCAGCGGGAAGTTGAGCTTATGATTCGGCAGGAGGGCGAGGCGGCAGTATTAGAAGTCGGTGTCCATGGCATCCATCCGGAGTTAGTAAGACTTCTCGGAAAAATGAAATTTAGGACAAGCTACGGGCAGAATGCGCTCAGGCATTCAATTGAAGTGGCGATGCTCTCCGGGCTGCTTGCCGGGGAGATTGGCGTTGATGTAAGGAACGCGAAACGTGCAGGTTTGCTGCACGATATCGGGAAATCGATCGACCAGGAGATGGAGGGTACTCATGTGCAGATCGGGGTTGATCTGTGTCGCAAGTACAAGGAATCCCAGCTTATTATCAATGCTGTGGAGGCGCACCACGGGGATGTGGAGCCTCAGTCCCTGATTGCATGTATCGTCCAGGCGGCCGATACGATCTCGGCGGCAAGACCGGGGGCAAGACGAGAGACATTAGAAACATACACCAACAGATTGAACCAGTTAGAAGATATTGCGAATGGCTTTAAAGGTGTCGATAAATCTTTTGCGATTTCCGCAGGTCGCGAGATCCGCGTGATGGTAGTACCAGAGCAGATAAGCGATGATGATATGGTACTGATGGCAAGAGAATTGTCGAAAAAGATCGAGGATGAGTTACAGTATCCAGGTCAGATTAAGGTCAATGTAATCCGTGAATCCAGAGTAACCGATTACGCAAAATAAGAGGTAAGAGTGAAGGAACGCTTCCATAAGGGGTGTTCCTTCCACTGTTTAAGAAAGAATGTATTTAAGTGTCTTTTCTCAATTTTTTTTGTTTCTTTATAAAAGTAATTATTCTATACCGTCAATTCATACAAAATTTCCAATTTTATTTCTATAAATAATATACAAAAACTCTAAACGAACATTGTTGATTTTTTATAAAAACGTTTTTATATATTGCATTACCGTCAAAATGATGATATATTAAAGATGTAAAAACGTTTTTCTAAGAAGAATTGCACAAAGACCGACAAAAATTAGGGGAGAGAGGTCCAGTCTTTCAAAAGAAAAACGGAAAAAATCGCCGTTGGCGATTATATTAGTTGTGCAATATGACGCACAGGAACGGAGGAATTTATGAGAAAATCGAAAAAGGCATTGGGATTGATGCTCACCGCGTGCATGACCGCATCCATATTCGCAGGCTGCGGCGGAAGTGATGAAGAGAATCCTACCCCGACTACAGCAGGGAACCAGGGGGGGAATGACACGAAGGCAACTTCGACCCCAGCACCGGATAGCGGAAACAATGGGGATGATACGTCAGGTGGAGATGTAGCGAAAGAGCCGCTCTACAAATCCTTAGACCCGAACACTTCCGGCACTATTGACATTATGGTATGGTCCGGCGACAGTGTCTACTATGAGGATATCGGAAAGAAAACCTGGGATGCCTCTGAGATCACGACGCAGAACGTGGCGGCGATCTACGCGATGGCAAAAGAATTTAATAAGATGTACCCGAACGTAAAAATCAATCTCTGGGCAAAGACCGATGACCCGAACGGCAATGATACAACTTGGGCGCAGGAAATGGAAAATTTCCGCGCGGAGCATGGCAAGTACCCGGATATCTACGCGTCCAATGACTTGATTGGTGATACGAGCAAGGGGCTTGTGGCAGACCTTTCTGTTTTTTCAGGCGACACGCTCTACCATTCTTTTAACAAAGCAGTTATGAGAACAATGTCCTACTATGGTTTTCAGGCGGCTCTGCCGCAGTTTATCCAGCCATGGGGTGTTTATGTGAACAAAGAACTGGCGGAGACGAATAATATTGAGGTTCCAAGTCCGCAGTGGACAATCGATGAGTACACAGAATTTGTAAGTTCTGCAGACGGGTCAGGTTTCTGGGGAGCGATGGACACCCCACTCAGCTTTATCGGCACTGGTACGAACACCATCAGTGCGCAGATGGCATCTTATTCCGGCACGGGCGATCGCGTCAATATCGCTTCTGATGAGGTGAGCAATCTGCTTTCCTACATACCGAAATGGGCGAACTCAGCGATCTGGGTACAGAATGGTCTCGGCAATGTTCCTGAGGAGATTATGGGGGATGGCTGGAGCTGGGGCTACCGCTTCTTCTGCCGCAACTACTGTCTGACCTACGACGGTGATCCGTGGATGATGGGTGCGGCAGCAGTTGCAAAGAATGAGGACGGCACATATCCGGTCAACGCGGTTGAGTCGGGAGACTGGGATATCTATCCAAGACCGAGTACGGATTATAAGGGCAATACGGTTGGAATCTGTGTTGACCCAATGGCTATTCACAACTATGCGATGGATGACGGCAACCCGGAATGGAGTGATGCAGAGAAAGCAAAGCTTGAACTTGCCTATGCATTTGGTTCTTTCTGGTGCGGTTCGACTGAGGCCATGCAGGCAAGAGCAAATCAGCAGTACAGTGACAATGGAACATTGAGAACTTCGCTAAACGATTCCTTCCCGCTTGTGACGGGCACAGCGTTTGACGAGCAGATGAAGATCTGGTACTCGACCGACACACACAAAAGATACGGGGACGCGAATTTAATGCCGGGCTTCCAGTACATCGTAAATCTCTGGAGCGAGGGGAAATTCTGGGATATCTCTGATAAGACCTACCCGTACTATATTATGGAGGATGGCGCGCAGAAGCAGTGCCTGTACGAGTGGCTGAACGCAACGCAGGAAGCAGTAGCGGGTGTCGGCACGGCAAACGCAAGTTGGCTTGACAATGTAAAGGCAAGACTTTCCGACTGGAACACGGCAATCAACGCACGTTTTGTTACCGC
>CAJUCG010000026.1 GCA_910585065.1 uncultured Lachnospiraceae bacterium | reverse complement strand
TCTGCTAGGTACAACTTCCACTTTATATGTTAAAATAAATGGGATTGGGATATATCTTACTTTTTACATACAAGCAATTCTAATATCGAGATATACTCCAATAAATTATAAAAACATCATAAAAGGAGGAAAATATCATAAAAGTCATAAAAAAACTACTTATCATCACCTGTTTGGCATCTTTACTCACTTGCGCAACCACACCAAGCATCCATCACACATCTTACAAAGCAATTTTCGCAGATGAAAATACACAATCTGGCGGATATAATGACGATGAACGGGATATTATTGAGCCAACTTCCCTTCAAATCGTCAGGATAATTTAATTTCTTCCGAATAAAGATTTTCATAAAGTTTCTTAATTCTTTCTGCCCCTTGCAAACGCCCTTGCGCTATACTTAAATAATATGCCTGAACGAGCTGTTTTTTACAAAACGCTCGTTCTTTTTTTATCAATTCTTCCCGTTCTTTCCCGGATTTTTCAGGCATCCAATCCTCTTTCTTTATCTGTTGCTCCATGCTCCATGCTGTATCATACAAAAAATGATCTGCCTGTCCTAATATATACCATTTTTTACATTCTTCCATTCCAACCTTACAATATTCCAAGGCTTCCTCGTATCTTTGTGTGACGCACATCCAATGAGATAATCCATCAAGCACACGCATATGCCACACGATATAATAGGCACAATCCATGTACTTTCTTTCCACATTTTCCTTTAGTTTCAGCAAAAATTCAAGTTCCTTCTCCACATTGTCTATATTTGAATATGCATTTCCAATATCGGACAAAATATCAAACTCAGCTCTATTAAACGACCATTTTGCAAGATCAATCTGATCTAATACCGGAATCGTCAGCCGCAATGCATCCCACAATATTTCCAGATATTTTTCCGCTGCCAATTCCCCCTGCCTATATGCCAGTACCGCTTTTCTTTCCACCAAGTACTGCTGATTTCTTGGGTAATCTGATACCAACATCGCCTCCAGCTTTTCCAGCTTCTTTTCCGCTTTCTTATATTCACGTCTGCATATATGTACATGAATTTTCGGTTTTATATTTAAGGCTTGGGGAGTCGTAACAAAAAGTGATGCATAAACTCTTTCCGGGAGTGTATGAAGTCTCTTCATGATTTTTTTGAAAACATCACTCTTAACTCTCGTTACCTTCCCCTGTTCTATTCTCCTTAAAGTATCCGTGGAGCATATTATATTATCCCCTTTCACGGCTTCACTCGGAATTTCAATTAGTTTATCCTGTGTTATCCCCAGTGCTTCCCGCCGCATACGAACCATGTCACTCAAACGATATAGTGCCATCCGTAATTCTCCACGATATATTCTTTAAGATCTTTTGCTTCTTCTTTCCCATCATAAATAGAAATCACTGTATATGCTGTCATATTATCCCTCAGACATAGCTTCTTTTCTTCCTCGTTTTCTATCCCTTTCCCCTCCCTTGTTTTTGCTCGAAGAAGAAAAATCTGGGCTCGGTTTTCAATTTTTGATGTGCCGTATAATTCTTCCAATACCTCATTACAGATCTGCATACAATCCTCAAACTTTCCGTTCTCATACAAAGATTCCGCATAGTATTGCATCGCGATGCGATATGCTGGCGGGAAAAAGCCATCCCTTTCACAATTCCATTGAAAATATTTATAGAAATCTTCATATTCCGATTCTCTTTCCTCCGAACTCTCGGTGCAGTGTATGATTTCCACGAGACATTCCAGTTCAAGGTTGCTCAGAGTTCCTTTTTTTCCAAAAATCTCCTTATAATTCGGTGCAGTGACCATGATGGCTTTCTGAAACAATTCTTTTTTCTTATGCTTGTCAGATTCCGATTTTGCGCGCTCCAAACAAGCCTCTTGGAAAAGTAAGAACTGCTGATGGAGATTTCCCTCCCCACATTTTTCCCGATATACCGCCAGATTTTTTTCCGCCTTCTCGCATTCTTTTTTCTGAATATTCAGTCCAATGGTTCTTCTGAGTTCATATAACGCAAAGGTATTGTCATCAAGAAGAAACTCACATTCGGTCTTGTCAACCTTCATTCGATCTAAGAGTGCTTCCACCATCCAATAATCTGCTTCTCTTTTCCCGTCTTCAATCAAAGAAAGAGTCGCTACGGAACAAATGCCATCACATATATCAAGCTGCGAATATCCCCTTGCCTCCCGACTCATACGGATATAACGCCCGATTCCGTTTTCCTCAACCTCCATGGGTTCTGAATTGTTTACTTTTTGCTGCATCTTGTTTATTCCCTCCTGTTCGCTTTGTCGCTTTAATTCAAAGAAGTATAGCTGTTTTTATTATGCCATGTTCTCCGAACATGGTGTCTCTGGCGGATGCGCATGATTCGCAAAAGAAATTATTCTCCCTCTGATCAAATGCGAATCAGCGCAGGTACAATATCTGCCGATATATAATATCTAACGATATTATACCATAAACAAATTGTAAGTCAAGAAAAGAAGATTTAAAAAAGAGTGGTAGTTTCTAATCCCTTTGCATAAGCATAAATGCGCTTTAAATAATTTATATTTACTGTATTATTATTTCCAATTAAATTTGCAAAACCAAAGTAGGAATTAAATCCAAGCATATATACTGCCACAGCCATTGCCATATCCTCCGTTAATTCTCCGGATAAAGCAGAAATATTTTTTAATTCCTGCAACACAGTATCATGTGGTATCTTAGCATTTCCCCCTTGCTTTACCACTCTTTCAATTACTTCTGGAAGAACCATGCACATATTATAAAAAGCATTTTCCTCTCCTGTAGTAATTGCATAAAACTGATCCAAGCTCACACGCCTTATCCTTTTATGCGATACACGTTTTCCATCCACCGTAGTTTCCCACTTTATATTCTGAGACTTTTGCGCAATTGCTTCTACCAAAAAGCAAGCGCAATCATCATCACTTAATAGCTGACTCTGCATTTTTATATATGTTTTTCCTGCCGAAGCGGAATTCATTGTATTATGCTTATTTTTCATTTCCACAAATACCGTATGAACCATATCCCCGCCCGGCAACACTATCCCCTTATCATTTTGATAAATTACATCCCATCCCCCTTCTTTTCCATTTTCTGGAACTTTACACTTATCTATGTACTGAAATATTCTTTGATGAAAATAACCTATATCATTATTATTTGACTTATCACGCTGACGAAATATCTCATTGCCAACCATTTCTTCCCACGAAGTCTGATATACCGTCTTATCAAAAATTAATTTTATCGGATCAATAATATTCTTATTAAAACACTTAATATCATAAGATTCCAGTTTCTCCCCATATTTTTCTATTGTTTCACCAATATGTTTTACGAAATCTTCTTCCGATATAAAATTTAATAACCAACTCACTACATTGCCTCCTTAATTTTTTCCTCTTTTCTCAAGTCTTCAAGTGAATGATATATCTCCGCTGCGATATCTCTCGCCAAATTAACTGGAACTGCATTCCCCACTTGTTTATACTGCGATGAAATATTTCCACAAAATTCCCACTCATCTGGAAATGTCTGACATCTGGCATTTTCTCTTATCGTGAAGGGTCTTGCCTCCAACGGATGACAGCGATCCGTTTGCTTTTGAGATGGTGATGTCAATACGGTTAATGATGGTTCATCCAAACTCATTCTTCTCAAGATCCCTGTACGTCCTCCTCCCATATCCCAACAACTCTTCATATATTCTTTCGCTATCCGCGGATCTATATCCCGCCAATATCCACCTGCGGGAACCAGCTCAAATATTTTTCTCTTTTTTTCTCCGTAAGGAATATAAGGACTATCTGGACAATTTAATAAAACATCCCTTAATACTGGCTTATAACCATGCGGTTTTGGAAAAACATATTTAATTTTCTCTGCCAAATCATTTCTGATCCCAACAGTTATCAAACGCTCTCTTTTTTGTGGAACACCATAATCCCATGCATTCAGTATCTTCTTATCAATTGTATATCCCGCTTTTGTAAAAATACCCAGCATAATTTTATACGTATTTCCATGATCATGAGTAAACAATCCTCTAACATTCTCAAACAAAAACATTTTTGGCTGTAATTTCTGTAAAAACAGCGCGTAGTGATAAAAAAGTGTTCCTCTGGCATCTTCCAAACCAAGTCTTTTCCCTGCATAGGAAAATGCTTGACAAGGGGCACCCCCTGAAAGCAAATCTAATTCTCCCCTCTTTAAGTGAAAATATTTTTCTAAATCTAAACAAGAAATATTGGCAATATCATCATTAATCACATTCCAACCAGGTCTATTCTTTTTTAAGGTATCTGCTGCATTTTTATCAAGTTCAATCAATCCAAGCGTTTCAAATCCTGCTTTTTCTATTCCCAATGCAAGCCCACCAGCACCAGCAAACAGTTCAATTGTATAAAACATAAGATTACCCCTTCTTTTTAGATATATCACTATATGCGCAATTATTAGTTTTTTTATTATACCAAATCCTATTGATTTTTTCAATCTATCTCTAAATTTTCTAAATGTATCCTCACAAATTATAAAACCCTTCAATGCCATCTCTCCTTGCCTTCCCCCCGCACCTGATGTATAATAAGAATAAACTGTGAAAATTATCCGCTGCTATAGAATTTTCCGGTAAAATCCTAATATAAAAACTGTTAAAATTTTAGAAAGGAAAATCATGGAAAAGAAAAAACGACTTTATTATGCACTGGGGGGATTTCTCGTTGGTCTGCTAACTGCCTCCATATTTTGGCTCTACGTCAGACCACGCCCAAATGCAGATAGCCCCGCTCCGGAAATAACCATCTCCCCGGACAAGGATACCGACCAATCAAGTACCCCAACTATAGTACTGACCAATCTCCCAAGCGAGAAACCGACGGCAACAAAGACACCGGAGTTAACAGAAAATTCTGCCAGTTTATGGGAAAAAACGTCAGTTTATACAGGGGGCGATATTGTAAGTTATCAGGGGTGCCTATACCGGGCAAAGTGGTGGACACAGGGAGAAAAACCGGACAGCAGTGATGTGTGGGAGGATCTTGGCATCGTGGACGGAAAACCGACAATCCCTGAGGACACTGCCAATGCTCCCATTAACGCATCGATCCCAAAGGATACTGAACTTACAGATTTTAAGGTGGTGGGCTACTACCCAAGCTGGAAGCCGAACAAACTTTCCCTTGTAGATTTTGACATTGTAACGCATGTCTGCTATGCCTTTGCCATCCCGAAAACGGACGGCACTTTGCGCGACCTGGAAAATCCAGAAACCGCCGAGACCTTAATCCAGTCAGCCCATGCAAGCAAAGCCAAAGTGCTTTTGTCAATCGGTGGATGGAGTTACAACGACACTCCATTAGAAAATGTATTTATGGAGGCCTCCTCAACCGATGAGAAAACGGAATACTTCGCCGAAAATATTATTGCCATGTGTGATAAATACGGCTTTGATGGTATTGATATGGACTGGGAGCATCCCCGCGTGGACGGCACCAGCGCGAAACAATATGAAACCTTAATGTTAATATTGTCCGAAAAACTCCATGCTAAGGATAAACTTCTGACCGCCGCAGTATTAAGCGGTGCTACTGCGGATGGCAATATCTACTATGATGCTGCCGCCCATACCAACGCGGTATTAAACGCTGTAGATTTTATCAATATCATGGCTTATGATGGCGGCGACGGTGAACGGCATTCTCCATATCAATTCGCTGTGGACTGTGGGACTTATTGGAAGGAAACCCGTGGGCTTCCCGCCTACAAAGTAGTATTGGGAGTTCCATTTTATGCCAGACCAAGTTGGGCGGACTACGGGACAATCCTTGAGAGCGTGCCGGATGCATACAGTAAAGATCATTCCACTTACAATGGCATGGATGCTTATTATAATGGCATGGATACCATCGCAAAAAAAACAGGCTATGCCATAGAAAATCTTGGTGGCATTATGATTTGGGAGTTGACACAGGATACATATAACACTGAAAAAAGCTTACTGCAAACCATCGGAAATACCATCTCTTCCGTCAGCCAAAAATAACAAAAAACACCTGATATTAGTTGAATAGTAAATATGACATAAATAGAAATGGTGCCTATAAAATGTTTGATTGGCACGGGGGATTTACAGGTAACAGCGGTTAAAGGCAATCGGAATAAAAATTCCCGCTATGATTGATGTCGATATTGAAAATGAACGCATTTTAAAGGAATTTATTGATGGCGACACGATTTATGAGCTGGTTTTGCAAGGTAGAATGAAAAAGACTTATATGGAACAGCTAAAGGATATGTGTGTTTTATTGTATGCCTTCAATACAAATATTGATTATTTCCCAACAAATTTTGTAGTGCAGAATAACGAAATTTATTATATCGATTTTGAATGTAATGACTATATGGAAGAATGGAATTTTGAGAACTGGGGTATTAAATACTGGTCACAAACGCCAGAATTTCTACAATATGTGAAGGAACATTCATAATTTAATTTTAAATTTCTCCGGCGGGGAGAGTGCCCTCCCCCGCCTTTGCCAAAGTTACCGCTAGTTAGTTCTTTGACATTTTGTAAAAAAATTATTTTTAATTTGTAATTTCTCCACTTTCCCTTAGCAATTTTTCTGGAAAGAAATTAATTTTTCTCATCCGGTTGATCACTGCCTTTAGCTCACATTTTCTTGGAAGATCAAGAAACCGCCCCGTTGTGGTAAAATAGGAAGAAAATACACAGTCAAGTCCCTCCCTGTCAATTTTTTTATAGAGTGCGTCAATCTGCACATCAAGGTCGATCGCGCTATTCTTTGCCCCCTCGTTCTCACAAAGATTCCCTACAATATTGCCGCCTCTTAAATTTCCGCCAGTCAGGTTTTCCAGATACCTCAGCATATATCCCAGTGCATCAAGCTGATGCATGGAAACGATATCGTGCAGTCCTCTGACATCAATTTTCTCGTCCCCGATCAGCAAAAATCCCATCTCGGATACCAACAGATATTCTCTGCCGCTCCCCTCCGGATAGGGGGTAAAAAATTCGCCACCCAGCACACGGTTCTGACTCCAGTCCGCCTTTTCCAACGATTCAATATACTCCTCTCCCGCCATATCTTTCGTTTCTCCCCACTGTGCAATTTTATGTACACTGCACAGTCTTTTTGCATTCTCTGTCATATTGCGTATTACAAATTCATCCATCTCATAAATCTGATCTGCTACAGCTAAATATTCCCCGCTCCCCCCAATTACAAGTATTGTTGATACTCCCATTTCCTGGTACAATTCCCTGACCCGGTCGGTGAACGGGGTGATCGGCTCTTTTCTAATCAATTCCTTCATCAACCGATCCCGAATCATAAAATTTGTCGCGCTCCGATCCTCATCGATCAGCAAAAGTTTTGCTTTATTTTCCACCGCCTCCATAATATTTGCCGCCTGCGAGGTAGAGCCGGATGCCCTCTCGGTTGAAAAAATATGCGCGTCCCCACCCGGAATCCATTTGATAAATGGCGAAATATTTACTCGTTTTACGCTTCTTGCCTCCTCCGCAGAAATTGTTACTGCCGTTTCATCCGTGATACAAAGTTCCCTGCCATCCCCTAAAATATGATTGTAAATTCCAGCAGAAATTGAATCAAGCAATGTCGATTTTCCCGAATAACCGCCGCCTGTAATCACGGTTACCCCACGCTTTATCCCCATACCACGCACACCGCAGACTTCGATTTCCTCCTCCGGCACGGACAAAAAAGGAACTGCATCCTCCATCGGAAAATCACTGCCCTTCGCGCGGGGAAGAATGCTGCCGTTTGCAAGAAATGCACAGTAACCGCTCCGTTTTAACCATGTGCGAATTCCCTCCTGCTTCTTTTCTAACTGAACACTTTTATTCAGTCCCACACGGTCAAAATCCGCAATAAAACGGTCAATTGCCTGCGGCAGATCGGTACAGAGCATACGGATGGATTTTTTCAATCGCTTCTCTGGGAGCTGCACCTGCATACGCAAGCACAGACACATCCTTGGCGGAAGTGCTCTTTCATCTTCAAATACATAAACCTTCACCCCACCGCCATTTTCATAATCCTTGCAGGCACACATTGCAAAAAATGCTGTGTTTCTTATTAGAACTGTACCACCCGGATGATCGAGATAGTACTTTCCATTTTCTTTGTCGGTGCGCGCACGATTGTAAAGCTCCCCATTCAATTCATCCACGTACCTTCCAAATGCGCGCAGACAAAAATCCGCAGCAGCGGGCGTAAAATCCTCAATCCCAAGCATATGTGCAGGAATCTGCAAGGTCAGTGTTGGTCTATCCTGCGCCTGCTTGTTTGTTCCTGTAATCACCAAACCGATCTCGCCATGGTAATAAGTTGGGTTGGAGTCCGAATAATAGACATCCCCTCCGCCAGCGGGCAAAATAACCATCATCGCCCCGTTATACATCTCCTTGTAAGTACTGGTATTATCATCCATCGCCCGCAAAATATTGCCTAATCTTTTCATTCCTTTACTCCTTTAATAAGTTTTGATTTTCCAAATTCAAAAATAATATATTTTTCCCGTTCAAACTTATATTCAGAGTGGAATTTCGTTATTTTCCGCACAAAAAAAGCACTTCTGCAAGTGCCTTTCTGCGATAGATAGAATGTAAATTGGATCACCGATCCGAAAAATCAGGCTGATCCCCCACTATCTTCCATACGTGTTTACACACATTCATGCCTCTGCGCATAAAAAAGCACCCGTATACGGATGCTGGAAAAAAATTCACCTAGCAAATAACAAAGCGATTCGCACAACATCCGTTAAATATAAGTTTGTCATACAAATCGCCTCCTTCCACGAGTTAAAAATTATACTAAGAGTCAGTTAAACTAACTGGCTCTTAGTATAACATAGACAGCGAAGAGTGTCAAGTAGTTTATCTACATTTCTTCAAAGTTTGGAATTCTAATATAAACTAACAGGGCATTACAGGCATATAGGCATATCCTGATCTATGTTCGGAAGTATCAAATACTTCCATCTCCTGCGCACCATTTTCCGCCATTTTAAAATTATGACTTGGCATAAAATAATCCCTGAGATAAGCAAAAAGTTCCCAGATTTCACATATTTCCTTTGTTAAAAGCTGTGCCATTGATGAATCTGTATATGCACGAATATATAATGATGCAGGAATTTTATAAATATCAATTCCTTCCGGCTGTTCTTTTGTAAGAACCTCACGCACAAAACCATATGCTCGGGACGATTCATCACGCCAAAAATTTACACTTAAATGAATGTCATTTATTGGAAGAACAGGGTCCTTTACCAATTTATATATATCCTGTTCCTCCTGTGCCGCAACTGCATCGATCGCCGCGTAAAAGCCGGAGATATCAGAAAAATCCTTTGCGTATATCATTTTTCCCGCAAGAATGGTCTCTGGTTTCTCCACAAGTTCAAAAACTGCTCCCCCGACTTTTATTGTTTCCACCGCCTTTTCACCGCTCTCATTTTCAGTATCCAACAAACAGTCAACCGAAATTTTAAAAACTCTCGCGAGCAGCTTTAAATGGTAAACATCTGGCAGACAATCCCCGTTCTCCCATTTGGACAATGCCTGCTCGGAAACCCCAATTTTCATTGCGGCTTCTTTCTGTGACAGATTGCCCCGCTTTCGAAATTCTTTGACTCTTTTTCCAAAATCAATCTGATGAAACATAATTTTGTCTCCTTTCGCAAATTTCTTGTTCCAATAAGATTTTATCATTTATCCACAAAAAAAAACAAGAGTAAACATATTGATGAAAAAATAAATAAAATCAACCAGAAGTTGGGTTTGCCAAAATAGACTTCCAATTTCAATTATTTCAATTTTTTGCGATTAAATTTACGGCGACACTTGACTTTCCTCATCGTTTCCCCTTATAATTATGCTAAATATATTTCCAAATCATAGAAGGAAATGTATTTGGCACAATTATTTTCCGAAAGGACAGGTAATAACAATGGTAAAATTAACACCGCCCCTTGGCTGGAATTCCTGGAATACCTTTGGGGCTAATATCAGCGAGGAGCTGATCAAACAGACGGCGGACTGCATGGTGGAGAGCGGACTTCTTGCCGCAGGCTACGAATATCTAGTTATCGATGACTGCTGGTCATTAAGAGAACGCGACGCAAATGACCGTCTTGTGGCAGATCCTGCCAAATTTCCGAATGGAATGAAAGCGGTAGCGGACTATGTACATAGTAAGGGATTAAAATTTGGGATGTATTCCTGTGCGGGAAATTTAACCTGTGCGGGGTATCCGGGCAGTTTTGAGCATGAATTTATCGATGCTGCCACCTTTGCAGAGTGGGGCGTTGACTTTTTAAAATACGATTACTGCTACCACAGCCCAATTATTCCGGGCGAGATTCTCTATCGCCGGATGGGATTGGCGTTGGAAAATTGCGGGCGCGATATCTTATTTTCTGCCTGCTCGTGGGGAGCTGACGAGACGCACAAATGGATCAAGACCACGGCAGCCTCAATGTGGCGTTCCACAGGTGATATTTTCGATAAATGGGACTCGGTAAAAGATCTGACCAGACAGCAGGCAAACCTCCTCCCTTACAATGGAGTTGGCTGCTTTAACGATATGGATATGCTAATTGTTGGTATGCACGGCAAGGGCAATGTCGGCTTGTCCGGCTGTAATGATCTCCAGTACCGCACGCACTTTTCCATCTGGGCATTTATGGGTTCCCCGCTAATGATCGGCTGCGATATCCGCGAGATGAGCGAGGAGACAAAAGCAGTCCTTACAAACAGGGAACTGCTTGCCATCAATCAGGATGCTGCCTGCCGCCAGCCCTATCCAATCAAGGGCATCTGGAGTGAAAATGTAACCGCCTACGCCAAGAATCTTGCGGGCGGCGATATCGCGATCGGTCTGTTCAATCTTGGCAGTGAAAAGACAGTTTCACGCTTTAATTTGGACGAGCTTGGTCTGCCGCACAGCACAGGGAAGACATTAAAACTTGCCGATATCTGGACAGGAAAAGAGGCGAACACGGCAAATGCAAGCATTGCCTGGGAGCTGGAGCCGTTCGACTGTGCTGTATTCCGCGCAAAGGTCGTGGACAGAGGATGAATCTCTGTGCAATTTGTAAAAGAGAACTTGCGCAAAACGATATTGGAGCATATAAGAAATTTGTAAGCCGTGGGGCAAAGGATTCCTTTCTCTGCCGGGGATGCCTGGCAAAAAAACTTAATATTCCACAGGCGCAATTAGATGAAAAAATAGAGTATTTTAAAAGCCAGGGCTGCACGCTTTTCGCGTGAGTCCCGGCTTTTTATACTCCCACTTCCAGATGGCAGGGTATTTTTTTACACTTATTTTTTATGCCTTTTTAACTGGTACCCACAACTCACAGAACAAACCACTTTCCCCACTCTCAAAATAAATCTCATAATCCGTGTCATCTGTCTGCACATAACCTGTCTGCGGAACAAATTCTTTATAAAATTTACTCCATGTTTCCCCCAGACAATCCCCATCCACTCCAAAACATTGAAATACCGCGTAGTCCGCAGGTTCGGTCTCCCATATGGAATAGCCTTCCTTTACTAATTGTTTCGATTGTTCAAGATCCGTATCCGCATCCAAAACAACACCGATCCCATAATTAAAATGTGTTTCGCCGCCTCCGACCGGACTGCACAGCCCATACAGGTCTCGCTTTCCCTCCGCCCGCAGTATCTTCATTGGCTCGATCCGGTTTTTATCATAGCATTCCGCCCAAAAATCCGGGATACTGTGATCATTGTCATCATTGATAATCTCATTTGGGAATGCCTTTACCAGCGCGAGAAACCGCTGGCGTTCCCGGTGTTCCATTCTGTAATCCATAATATTACCGCCTTCCAGTATAATTTTTATTACAAGGGGATTAAACAGATGGAGCTTCGCACCTTTTTGTTTTGCCTGTTTCGGGGTTACGCCGTGAAACCGGCAAAAAGCCTTGGAAAAACTCTCCGGGGTTTCATATCCATACTTATAGGCAACATCCAGTACCGAAATATTTGTCGTCTGCAATTCAATTGCTGCCAAGGTAAGCCGTCTGTTCCTAATATATTCGCTGGCACTCATTCCAACAACAAAACTAAACATTCGGTGAAAATTGTAGCTCGACATCGACACATATTTCGCGACATCCGCATAGTCCATAACCTCATAAATATGTTCTTCCATATAGCAGATTGCCCGCTGTATCAACTGTATTGACATTCCGTTTCCTCCTCCTTGCAATTTTATTATAAGCGATCGTATCCCGAAAGTCCTGTCCATAGTTGCACAAATTTGTCAATTTTAAATTTCCCCACTCGTTCCGTTTTTACACTTCACACTTCTTTCATCAAAAATTGCAGCATCATCACATGGTATTCCTCATCTTTAATAATTCTTTCCAACACATCATTTACACAGTTATCCGCAATCATATTGATATGCATTCGGTACTGGTCAATCGTCGCCCGCTCTGCGTCTAAATCGGCTTGCAGCATCTGTCTTGCCTGGTCAGGACTTTTCATATATTCCGGTGTCCACATCTTCCAGTCCCCATTGCGGAATTTTGCCGTGTAATCCACCTTCCCGCCAAGCAGTACAATCATCTCGCTCAATTTCTGCAAATGCATCATCTCAGAAATCGCCATCCCTAAAAGTGCCTTTGCCATTGGACAGCGGGAGGCAGCAAGGCGATTTTCATGATTAATATACTGTGTGATTGCTGTCATTTCGGATACCGCACCGCAATAATCAATACTGAGCAGGTTAGCATAAGTTAAATTCTCATTTTTCACCTGGACCGGCGGATAGGGCAATTCCACCATAACAGGCTTGATCCCTGCAAAATCACAGCTGCATGCAAGTGAATCACTTCTTCCATCCATATTATAAGTTTTCTCCAAATCTCTTTCTATGAGTATATTGAAATTCGCGCTTTCTATGCCTGTTTTATCAAAAAGCATTGCATTTTTTGTATTATTGTGCCAGAATATGCACTGGAAGTTCCACCTGAAGTTTTACTGCTTCTCCCTTTGTTATTATTTGATAGGATATAATCTGCCAGATCCCGCTCGTTTCTTCGTAAGGTTTTCTCTCCATGCGAATCAAAATTTTATAATTTGGCAGACTGCTCTCCACAATGGCAAAAATAGCATCCATACTTCCCTCCGGTCAACAAGAAGATAATTACCTTGGTGAGTCATGTTCGCTCCGCAGGAGCAATTCATCTGCTGAAGGCACTATGTCCAAAGAATATAATTAAAAAAGAAAAGATATATTTATAGTTCAAACAATGATAAATTTTAGGATTGATGAAGAGGTCAAACGAAAAATGGAATCAGCCTGTCTTTTGCTCTTTGGCTTCTTTAATTCGGAATAGTATGGTACTGGTGCTCTATCATAAGTCGTATTTTATGCGTCCCAACAATGTTTTTTCATCTCCACCCTATCCCCAATAAAACTTACCCCCTCTTCCATCAGCAAATTTTTTTGCTCGTAAAAATGTGGGGCAAGTCTGCCCGCATAATTTACTACGCGATGGCAGGGATATTTTCCATAGTATTCCGACATACTAAGAACCTTACCTACCAACCTTGCATTTTTATCCCGCCCAATCAACCTTGCAATTTGCCCGTAGGAGGCGACATATCCCTCCGGTATCTCCTCCACCACCGATAATATTTCATAGATTAAATCCTGCGTAAGCACGGACATAAAATCTCCCTTCCTCCGCCACTTGTCCTGATTTTTCAATTCTCTTTATCATCTCTTTGACTGCAATTTTCCTCATTAATCAACATCATATGCAATGTTTCCCCGAGCTGGATCAGAACGGCGGACAGAATCTCCCGTTCCTCTTTGCTGCTACACTTTGAAATTACACAGGCAAGCGAGGACACATAGGCAACCAATTCACAAGAATTCATACGATTTCCTTTCACACTGTATTCATCTTATTTTATCCTATGATTCTCACTGCGGTTTGTTCCAAAATTGCATAAAGATAATTATATATACAATCTTTGAATATCCAAGTCTGCCATACAACCTAAAAGGATCATCATCTTTTCTCTTGTTTCCTCCTGTCTAAGATAATACCGGTAAGATTCCATATTGGGATTCCTACGCATAAAAATACCGAGGAATAATTTGCTCTTATTATTTCCCGGTATTTTTCTATTTTTTTAATCCCTTCTCAATAGTCAACTGCCAGTACTGACTCATCCTGTAACACACCGTAAAACGCACGCTTTGGGTTTCCATCCTCATCAAACAAAAGTGCGTGTTCTCCAGCTCTCCAGCCCCCGCTTGCCGGGCGGTCGGTATAACCCCAGAATGTCATCGAGGTAAAAGGCATTCCATTGTCCACCAGTTTCTGCAATCCGATCATCAGACATTTTATTTTGCGTGCCTGTTTTTCCAAATTTTCCTCCGTTGCCTCCTGACCAATACCAAGGTCAAATTCGGTGATCTGCACCTCATACCCCGCACGGCAGAATGCGCGCACCGTCGGGAGCAGTGTCATATCCATCACATCGTTAATGCTGACATGGGACTGCATTCCGATTCCGTCAATCAGCCCCTCATCCTGAATCTTTTGCAGACCGTCAATAATCCGCTGTGTCTTGGATGAGGTATTATAATCGTTATAAAACAGCTTCATATAATCCGGCGCATATTGTCTTGCATAATAAAATGCATAGTAGACATAATCTGGTCCAAGTACATCAAACCAATAATTTGCGTGCCCGTCCACTTCCTCCACAACGCCGTGCGGATTCTCGTCAGAAATCGGTGCGTTAAATGCCTCATTTACCACATCCACCGCATAGACAAGTTCCGGATATTCCGTGTCAAAATAAGTTAATACCTGACGGATATAACTTTCCATACGCGCAAGCATTACCTCGCGGCTTACATATTCGCCCTCATTTGTATAATCCTCCGTAAAGAACCAGCGCGGTGTCTGCGCATGCCATACAAGCGTATGAAAACGGATTTTAATATTATTTTCTAAGGCGCGCAGAATTGCCGCATTGCTGCGCGAAAAATCAACGACAGGCTCTTTGTAGGTGGAGCCGTCCGCCAGCCCTTCCTGGCTCTCCTTTTGGCGCAGCACAGCATCCGGCTTCATCTCGTTCTCACAGGTAAAACTGTTAAAATTTGCGGTAATGGTCTCACCGATCTCACTCCAATTGTTAAAATCATTTGGATTAAGTGCGATCCCCATATAAAAATCATCCTTGTAAAGTTCAAGGAAATTTTCTGCTGCCTTGGTAGGTTCCGCTGTCGGTTCTGGCGTTGGGGTGTTCGTCGGTGTTGGTTCTGGTTCGGAACCCCCATTATTTTCCAATTCTTTGTTTTCCGATTCCACAGGGGTTGGAATTACCTCATCCTCCGTATCCTTGCCGCAGCCCGCAAGCAAAACTGCCGCAGCCACCACAAAAAACAATTTTTTTATCCTCATTGAAAACTCCTTTCGCTAACTCCCATTTTCCCGCTTTGGCAGGTACTCAATTCAAGATTATTTGCGCACAATTACCCTTGTTTTTACCCAGGTAAGTTCCGGGTTTAAATCGCGCTCCTCCGTCATATCAAGCACAGGAAAATTCTCACGGTTAAAATGCAGACGGCGCAGACCACTTGAACGCTCGCCGTTTACGCCGCGCCTTGCGTGATAGACAAACCAGAAAACACCCTCCTTATCTTCCACAAAAGAATTATGTCCCGGTCCGAATTCACCCCATTTTGACTGCGCTGCTGAGACTCCATTTTTGCTGACATCGGACGGCACACTTCTCGACGAGAGGAGCGGACAATTTTCCTTGACCCAATTCTTTGGATCTAACAGATCGTCACCCTCCGTTGCCGTAAGCAGCCCCGTCACATAGGTGGAATCCACGGCGGCACTGGAAAAAGTCATGTAGATCATCCCATTTTTCTTGATTACAAACGGTCCCTCGTCAACAAAAGTATGATTGTTTGCCCAACCGTACTCCGGCTGTGATAAAAGCACTGGCTCCGAGGCGAGCTGCCATGGTTTCTTGGAATTTAATTTTGCAATATAGAGCCATGCCCCCTGATCCACCGGGGAGAACTGACGCTGCGACCAGCATACATAATGCACACCTGCCGACTCAAATTCTGTCATATCAAGAGTAATTCCCTGCTCTCCATAGAGCATACTCCCGTCCTTTCTTTCCACACGCACCGGCATTTCCCAGTCCTCAGCGCACATTGGATTGCCGCCCAGCTTTAGTGCCATCACATGGCTTTGCTCCTTCTCAAATGGTCCCGGCGTGCCCGCATGAAAAATGTAGAGCCTGTCCTCTATAATATGAAATTCTGGTGCCCACAAAAGCCCTTTTAAATGCGGGTACATCTGTGTATCAAGAATCTTTATCTCCTGAGCAGTGATCAGCCCCGGAATGGTGTCCGCCTCGCGTATGTACAAAGAATTGTTTCCGTCCGCATCATTTGTGGCAATAAAATAATATTTTTCATTCCACTTCCCGATACATGGATCTGCACGGTCAAAGGCAATTGGAAACGAAAAATGTTCCTGATGTATCTTTCCTCTGATCTCATACTCCCCCGGAGCGGTAAAATCCACGGAATCCGCATACCAATCCACCTTCTTTTCTACCTTGGAACCGTCGCTGTAATACGCCATAGCACGCAGGGCATCAAGTTCCTGCCTATCTTTTACCGAAACACTTTCCGGCACTTCATTTAAGATATTCACCGGGGTAAGAAAACGACATTTTAACTGTTCTGCCTGCTCCTTCGATATTTCAATCATATTTCCAGGAACCGCTCCGGGCAGTTGTGCCTCAATCGCAGCACATTCTTCATCAGTAAATTTTCCAAAAAGATATCGATTCTTACATATATTTTCTAGTGATTTTTGTACTTGAACACTCTCTTCGCTCTCTATCAACAGGGAATTTTTTTCCATATCCGATGCCGTAATATCCGCGCCCTGCATTTCCACTATCGCGCTCCGCATTATGCATCCCCCTTCATGAAGTACCTCCCCCGCTACTGTCTTGCCCTTTCCCCACGCGCCAAGTTCCTGATAGTGAATTAAATCTTCACTGCAAAAGGCAAGTGCCAGCTCCCCCAATTCCTCATCCGTGCTTCCATCCACTTCAATCCTCTTTGCGATCACGCCAAATGAGCCATCCTCCCTCTTAAAAACCTTTGGGTTCTTTAAACTTTTCGCACACAGCGTCCCGTCCGGTCTCGCCACTGCCTTGGCATATAAAATTCCTGAATTATGATTCAGCGCGGTAAAATGCTTTCCGTCCTCACTCAGCGCAAGATGCATACTGTACGCAAGTTTTTCTGAATAAATGGAATCTTCCTGCGGTCGTCTGGTATAACAGAGCAAATAATATGTATCAGCCATCTTCTCTCCCCTTTCAATTTAACATCCACTTGATTGCTGGTTCCAGTTTTGCATCCCAAAACTGCATATTATGACTTCCTGATCCTTCCTCATAAAATACTGGAATATTCTCCTTCTTTAAAAATTCACAGAATGCGCGGTTTTTCTCAAGCAGAAAATCTTCCGTTCCGCATACCATAAAAATATCCGGAATTTTCTTTCCCTCTCTCTTCAATTTTAACAAGAGTGTCTCCGGGTTCGCACCGCTTTCTTTCACCTGGTCAAGATCGCCAAAACACATTTGATAATACGCGTAATTTGCTACACCGTTATCCTGCCCCGGCTCTATTTTTGCAAGTTCATGGATAAGCAGTGCGGAGGACATTGCCGCCACTTTCGAAAAATTTTCCGGAAACGCAAATGCTGTGTGCAGCGCGCCAAATCCTCCCATCGAAAGCCCGCCGATAAATGTATCTTCCGCGCCCTTTGCAAGCCCAAAAACCTTTCTCATATAATCCACCAATTCACCGCCGACAAAATCGCAGTATTTGCGCCCGGTTGCCTCACCATTTAAATAAAAGCTATTTTCTCCATTTGGAAAAACTGCGGCCAGATTGTATTTCTCCGCCAGAAAACGAATGGAACTGCCATAGAGCCACTCATTAAGATCGCTGGTGTAGCCGTGCAGCAAAAACAAAGTTTTTGTCGGTCTTTTATAATGTGGATTATCCGCTGACTCCTGTGTCTGGACACGCGCCCCATCCGGCAAAAGTACCTTAAATGATACTGGACGCATCAAGCATCCCGAAAAAAATTTAACATTCAATACGGACATAAGTAAATCCTCCAAAATTTGATATAAATATTATACAAAAAAACAGATGTTTCCTTCAATGATATATCCTGTTAAGTTACTGATATATTCAATATTTCTTTATGTCTGCTGATTTTATGCCTCCTTGGCAAAATGCCAATAGCATTCTTAGCCTTCTGATGGCGGATTATTTTCAAGATACTGATACAGAAAACTTAAAATTTCCATCGTGCAGTCCACCACCCGATTATGCGTATATTTTCGGTTTGTGGAAAAATTTCCAAAATATCCCCAAGGGTCTTTTACCTGTGATCCGTAATCCCAAAGTCCGCGCTCATTCTGATTCTGAAGCAGCCATTTTACCACATGGGAAAGATAGCGAGATCCCCCCTGAAACTGATTGATAAAATTAAATGCATGAAACCACCTTCTCGTCTTGCGCCCAACAAATTCCTCCGGCAATATTTCCGGACACTCTGCCCAGAAATATCCGTTGTGGTATGCACTCTCTCCAAGATGACAAAGCATTGCCTCCTCGATCTTTTCTCCAAGTTCTGTTCTGCGCTTTAATAAAAGCCCCGGCTGCATTGGCACAAGCCTTGCCTCACGCGTTAAAAATACTTCATGCTGTGCCGCGCAGTCGCGCTCATAGGAATATTGCCCATCCTGATAAGCACACCGTGCAATGTAATTCCACTCGGCAAAAGTCCTGTCACAGAGCGGATTATTTGGGCGGATGGACTCAAGCAACTCACATATTTCCGCCGTCTGCCAAGGATTGGCACGCTTGTTTTTCTCAAGGCATTTCGCCGGAATCTCCCCAGTTAAAACCCCTTCCAAATATTCATTTGCAAGCATTAAAATATCCCGGTCGTCATAGGTCAGTCCAAGATAGAGACAGCGTCTTATCGCAACCTGGGAGGTTGGAAATAACTTTTTCACGCTGTAATCTTTTGAGCGAAATGCTCCCCATCCCCCCTGCGCATCTTGCTCACAATAAAGCTGTTCCACAATATCGCTGTGCAAAAATTCTTCGTGCAGCTGCAAAAATCGCTCTGTATCTGGAGCCTCCCCAATAAACTGCAATATTCGGTGTCTGACCGCAGGATATTGGCAGAAATCATACAATTTCATTGCGGTCTGATCCAATAATTCTCTTGTAAGCATTCCCTTACCTCCCTCTAAATACCCTTTCCCCCACTTAAAACTACAATAAATTAAGACTTCACCCTCGTTTTCTTACCATTTTTTTACAAAATAGCCAACCATCCTTTCCATACTAAATTTTTCCTACATAGTTACGATAAAACAAGTTATGTTTGTACAAAAATATATATTCTATCCTTATTATTTATTATAACATTTTATGACAATATTTGCAATTGGGATATCAATAATTATTTGACTATCAAAGAAGCAATACGGGCGTTGACTTCAAACAGCAAAACGGGTATAATACATCCAGTAAACAGACTGGATTACAAGGAGTTACCTATGAAACTTTTACTTATCCGCCATGGAGAAACCGACTGGAATATTGAAAAACGCATTCAGGGAAGCACGGATATTCCATTAAACGAAAACGGACGCACACAGGCTACCACACTTGCCAACACTCTTTCTCTTCGTCCTGTGCCAATCTCTGCACTTTATACCAGCCCCCTCGCCCGCGCAGCGCAGACAGCACAGATAATTGCGGACAGGCTCTCCCTTCCCTGCCAAGAAGTCAATGATCTGCGCGAAATAGAATTTGGACTCTGGGAAGGGCTTCGCTGGGATGAGGTAAAAACCCAATTTCCAGAAGAATTTGCTGTCTGGTATAAACACCGCCGTGATACCCGTCCGCCGAGGGGAGAATCCTACCTCGATCTATTAAAGCGTCTGATCCCGGCACTAGAGAAGCTGATACTAAAGAATAAAGGTAAGGGCGACCTTGCAGCAGTCACACATAGCGCATGTATTATGTCGTTTCTCTCCCAGCTTTATAATACTCCGCTTCACGAGATGGCCAAACGCTACCCGCTCACTAATACCGCCATCGTAGAAATCGAAGCAGAGCAAATTTTATCCGCAGCTATAAACTTAAAACAGCATATGACCGCACAGCACCTGGAATAAATTTGTGGGAGCAGAGCGAACAAAAATTTATTCCCCTGTCTTCGGTACTGGAAGGGCATATGCGGAACTAAAAATAGGAAAGTATTATGTATTGTATTGCAATCTGTGAAGATGATGCCCCCCAGCGTGACTACGAAGAAATGCTGATCAAACGCTGGGCGAAAAACCGAAAATATAAGATCACACTCGACTCTTACGCAACTGCGGAGCAATTTCTCTTCTCCTTCGAGGACAAGTCTCCCTATGATCTCCTTCTCCTTGATATCCAGATGGGACAGATGAACGGCATGAAACTCGCCCAAAAACTGCGGGAAAACAACCACGATACCGAAATTATTTTTCTGACCGGAATTCCCGATTACGCCATCGAAGGCTATGCGGTAGGAGCCGTGCGCTATCTGCTAAAACCCGTGATCGAAGCGGATTTTTTCACGCTTCTTGACCAATTATATATAAGGAGAGAAAAAGAGTCCAACTCTTATTTTCTTCTGGCACTAGGTGGCAATGTGCGCAAAATAAAACTTGACGAGATTCTTTATGCCGAGGCACGCGGACACTATATCTATATGAAAACAAACTTTGGGGAGGAGGAATGGAAAGGTTCTTTTTCCTCACTGCAAACCGAACTTGAGTCCAAAGGATTCTTTCTGTTAAAGCGAGGTCTTCTTGTCAATTTGGCACAGGTAGAACAAATCTCGCGCACGGAATGTATTCTTGCGGATCAGACCGCCCTCCCGGTTGCACGCAGCAAATACCGGGAATTGAATCAGGCATTTATTACTTATTATAAAACCAGATCGCTATAAAAAGAGGAATTATGAAAGAATTCTATTTATTTTTAGGCTTTATCCTTGTCCTTGCAGCGGCAGTACTTCTTACTGCCATCCTCGTGCGTCGGCACGAAGAAAAACGGCTCGGTGAATTCCAGGACAATATATTAAAAAAACAGCGCGACGAAGTGCAAAATATCTATGCAACCATGCGGGGGTGGCGGCATGATTACCACAACCATTTACAGACCATCAAGGCGTACTTGATCATGGGACAACCCGAAAAAATCCCGGACTATTTAGATCATTTAAAGGAGGATCTCGACAGCATTGATATTGCTATCCGCACGGGCAATGTGGGAATGGATGCCATTTTGAGCAGCAAGATCTCCATCGCGTCCAAAAACAATATTACAGTCAACTATAAGGCGGCTGTCCCGGACAAATTGAGTGTGACAGACGTACATCTCTGTGCCATTGTCGGAAATCTTCTCGACAATGCGATCGAGGCGTGCGAACAGGTAGTACCGGAAAAACGCTTTCTTCGGGTTTATATTGGTGTTTTCAAACAACAGCTTTATATTTCTGTTTCCAATTCCACAAACGCCTCCCGCAGGCGCAAACTCTCCGAACTGGTTTCCTATAAACAGGGGGAACACGGACTTGGTCTAAAGCGGATTGACCGGATCGTAAAACTGTACGATGGCTTTGTCAATCGGAAAAATGAACCCGGCATTTTTGCAACGGAGGTTATGCTTCCACTGTAAATTTCCCTAACATTTTGTGTACGATTTTTTGCATTTCGTGCACTTTTTTGTTTCTTATCCGAAAAATGTGATATGCTTTCTATAAAAGAAATAAAAACGTGAGGTGACTTTCTTGAATAAAACTGCGGAGAAAACAAAAGACTGGGCTTCTCTACCCCGCAATATTCGCACAGTATTTTCTGCAATGGGAAAACGTTTTCCTAAAAGCCGATGGCAGATTCCTCTCTATATGGCATTTCGCATTGCGGCTCCCTTTATGACAACGCTAATCCCCTCCCTTGCAATCCGGATGATCACCGGGGGAAGTGCCTCCTACTTTCTTATTATTATGGCACTTTGCCTCTCGCTCTACTGGATCAGACAGGCAGCAGAAAATATCGCAATGATGTATTTAAACTATGAGCGCAACTACACCGCAAAAGATATATTTTTTACCAATTTTATCAAAAAAGCACTGACCACGGACTACTTAAATGTTGAGCCGCCGCCAAAACAGAAAATGATTCAGGAAGCAGAAGATGCGATATATTTCAGTCAAACGCTCCTAAGCGAAACGACGGAATTCATAATCACTTTTTTTGGGATGCTGTTCTATGGCACGGCAGTACTTACCCTTGATATAAGAATCCTTCTTTTAACTCTGGTACTTTTTATTTTTGACTTTGTTTTGCGCAACAGTGCCACAAAATATGACAATATACACTGGGGGGAGCATATAGATGTCCTGCACAGGCGCAATTATCTTAAGCGCAGCAGTTTAGATATTAGTGCGGGCAAAGATATCCGTATTTATCAGCTAAACAAATGTTTTTATACTCACTTTGATGAACTGATCGACAAGGAGGCAGATTTTCAGAAAAGACGGTCATGGCGGTGGTTTTATCCACCCCTTTCCGGCGGAATCTTCACAATGCTGAGAGATATTCTCGCCTATGGAATTTTGATTGGCAAGGTACTTGACGGAGAACTAGACGCGGCTGGCTTTACGCTTTACCTTGGGGTGATCTCAGGGCTTACCAACTGGACTTATCCCTTTGTCCACGCATTCTGCAATACGCACTATGCCAACCGACGTTTCCAAAGTTATTTTACCTTTATGGATCTGCCAGATAACTATTTGCATGGCAGTCACAAGACAGAAGAAAAAAAAGGGGAAGCGGCTCCAAATATTGAATTTCGGGATGTCTCTTTCTCTTATGAAAACAGCGATACCCCTGTACTTTCCCACCTGAATTTCACGCTGCACTCCGGGGAGAAAATCGCGCTTGTCGGGAATAATGGCGCAGGAAAAACTACACTTGTCAAACTTTTATGCGGGCTATACCCCGTTACAAAGGGCGAGATCCTAATTGATGGTCAGCCCCTTAAAACTCTGGATCTTGATCTGTGGCAGGACAAAATCAGTGCGATATTTCAGGATGCAGTGCCGATGGCTTTTTCCATCGCCATGAATGTGGCAGGGCGGTCAAAGGAAGAAACAGACATCAAAAGGGTAAGGGAAAGCCTTATGCGTGCTGGTCTTTTAGAAAAAGTAAATGCTCTTAAAAACAAGGAGGAAACCTACTTCTCCCAGCAGCTTAACGAGAATGGCATTATGCTTTCCGGCGGCGAAATGCAAAGACTTTTGTTTGCCCGAGCTATCTACAAGGATGGTTCCGTGCTGATCTTAGACGAGCCAACCGCCGCACTTGACCCGATTGCGGAGAGCGAACTGTACGAAGAGTACAACGCCTTAGCAGAAAAGAAAACTTCGCTGTTTATCTCCCACCGGCTTGCCAGCACCCGGTTTTGCAGCCGTATTCTCTTTATGGAGTCG
>CAJUCG010000025.1 GCA_910585065.1 uncultured Lachnospiraceae bacterium | reverse complement strand
AAATGGCAGGGAAGCAGTGGAAAAGATGAAAAAAAATCCGGATATGATCCTGCTTGATGTGAGTATGCCGGACGGGGATGGACTGAGTGTGTGCAGGCAGGTACGCGATTATGTTTCCTGTCCGATTTTATTTTTGACTGCAAGGATTGAGGACAGTGATAAGATTGCGGGATTTGCTGCGGGCGGCGATGACTATATGTTAAAACCTTTTTCGATCGATGAACTTGGTGCGCGGGTGGCGGCGCATATCCGAAGGGATCACCGGGGAGGGGTGCAGAGAAATGCGCGCTTTTTTGGGCGGCTGACGATCGATTATTCCGCAAAAACTGTTGCGGTGGACGGTGGAGCGATCGATTTTGCAAAAAAAGAATTCCAGATTGTAGAACTTCTATCTTTGAATTGTGGACAGGTTTTTGATAAAGAGCGAATCTATGAGAAGATCTGGGGGTATGATGCGGAGGGCGACAGCACAGTGATCGCGGAACATATAAGGCGTATTAGGGCAAAGCTTTCTAATAGCGGGGAAGAATATCATTTAGAAACCGTATGGGGAATGGGCTATAAATGGGTGAAATAGCTGGAGGAGAAGATGGAGAAAAGGAATAGGAAAACAAAGGGAGAGAATAAGGAGAAGAAAATAGGGAGGAAAATTGGCAAAAGAATATGGAAAAATTTTACAAAAGAGGAATTCCTTAGCTGGGGTCAAAATTTAGAGGTAAAAAAAGAAGATTGGCTTAGCGAGCCGGATGATGGCGTTGAAAAATGGAGGGAGTATGTGAGGGGAAAAAAAATAAAAAGTTTGCGGGATCGCTTTTCACAGATAAAGTGGTGTTTTGGATTGTATATCCCACTTTGTATTTTTTTTGCCTTTGTGGGTTCCTTTATTATTGGTGTTGCAACGAATTATCTGCAGGACTTCGCAATCTCAAAATATGGATATAGGGGTGGGATAGAATATGA
The DNA here is from genome assembly GCA_910585065.1 of uncultured Lachnospiraceae bacterium. Classification (GTDB taxonomy): domain Bacteria; phylum Bacillota; class Clostridia; order Lachnospirales; family Lachnospiraceae; genus RGIG4057. Next base: position 23,225 of record CAJUCG010000025.1, on the reverse strand, counting down.
AATGTGGTTTGATGAGGGAGGAAATCAACATATTAGTTACAAGGGATCGGAAAATAGTCCCCGCGAGTTAAACGCGCTCTATGGTTTTATCTCAATTCTTCAGTTTTTTCTGATTCCTTTATGGATTTTATTAAGCGTGTATTTCACTGGAAAAATTTTTTATCATCGCCAGCTAAAAACTCCGATCAATCTGCTGCTCGATGCGTCAAGGCGAATTGCGGACAATCAGTTGGATTTTCACCTAGAATATGATAAGCCAAACGAGTTTGGCATACTTTGCAAGGCATTTGATGAGATGCGTTCTGCCCTGTACGAGAGCAATCGGGAACTCTGGCGTTCTCTTGAGGAGAGAAAGCGGTTGAACGCCGCGTTTTCTCACGATCTGCGCACGCCCCTAACTGTGCTGCGCGGCTATGTGGATTTTCTTGAAAAATATCTGCCTTCGGGGAATGTATCAGAAGAAAAACTTTTGGAAGTGCTTAGGATGATGAGCGGGCAGATTATCAGGCTGGAACATTATACACAGAAAATGAATTCGATACAGAAACTGAGCGATATTATACCAAATCCGGAGCTTGTTATTGCTGGACAGTTAAGAGATAGTTTTCTTCGCACGGGGGAACTGCTCTGTAAGGGAAAAGAATTTAAGCTTGTATGGCAGGGGGAGAGTCCTCTGTATTTTGATGTGGAACTGATACTTCAAATTTATGAAAATCTTGTTTCTAATGCGTTTCGCTACGCAGATAAATCTGTTCTTGTGCAGTGTGCTGCGGAAAAAGGGATATTTCATTTTGTAGTGATGGATGACGGAAATGGATTTACCAAGGAAGCACTTCGCTGTGCCACGGATCCGTTCTTTCGCGATGAGAGGGAGCCGGACAAAATACATTTTGGTCTGGGGCTATATATTTGCCGAATTTTGTGTGAGAAATGCGGCGGAACGTTAAAGATAGGAAATGTTTTAAAGGAGGAGGAAGACGTGCATGGCGGAAGGGTAATAGCGAGTATTTTGTGTGAAAATGATAAAAGAAAATAAATGTAAGAGTAGAGAAAAAGTTGAAATTTTTCCGTTATTCTTAGAGTGCGGCAGGTGGAGAGGATATGATAAGGAACGATAAATAGATTGAATCGTGCCGGAAGGACTAAGTCAAATATCAATAATGCCGCAGGAAGGATGTCATAAAAATGGAAACACAAAATGGAAAGATTTCTAAAGAGGAGCAAAATAGCATCGAAATTTGCGGGGTCAACAAATTTTATGGAAAAAGACAAGCACTCTCGGATATTACGCTGACCATTCATCAGGGAATGTTTGGTCTGCTTGGGCGCAATGGCGCGGGCAAAACTACGCTGATGAAGGCTTTGGCAGCACTGCACAAAAAGCAGAGCGGAACAATTTTTGTATGTGGGATTCCGATTGAACAGGCAAAGGAGATCCGTGAAATTACTGGATATCTGCCGCAGGAATTTAATATGTACCCGTCGATGAGTGTCGAGGAGAGTCTTGATTACCTCGGTGTGCTTTCTGGAATGGAAAAAGCCACTCGCAGAAAGAGAGCAGAACTTTTGCTAAAGCGCGTGAACCTTATAGATCAGCGAAAGAAAAAAGTGCGGGCACTTTCCGGAGGCATGAAAAGACGGCTCGGCATTGCGCAGGCACTTTTGCACGACCCGAAAGTATTGATTGTTGACGAGCCGACTGCGGGACTTGACCCGGAGGAACGTATTCGGTTCCGCAATTTGTTGTGTGAAGTAGCGGAGGAGCGGATTGTTATTTTGTCCACGCATATTGTCGGGGATATTGAGGCGACCTGTGAGGAAATTGCCATTATGAATGACGGGCGCATTCTCTGGCAGGGAACGGTATCCGAATTGCTTTTGTCGGCAAAAGGCAAAGTCTTTACCATAAATGTAAACAAAAAATTTCTGGCACAAATAAAAAGGGATTATATTGTAACGGGAATGTTGGTACAAAATGAATATACAACCGTTCGGTTGATTTCGGCAGAAACACCGAGTATGCTTGGAATACAGGCGGCGGAGCCAAATGTTGAAGATGCATATATGTATTGCCTGTACTGCCATGGCTGTGAATTAAATGGGGGTGCAGGAGAATGAATGGAAAACAATTTTGTAACTTTTTCGCACTCTATTTTAAGGAATGCAAAAAAGTACTATTATCTCTTACTTTTCTGCTTTATACGGCAGCAATCTTTGCCATGTATTATGCACAGTTTGAATCCGAGATGAGAGGGGCAGAAACCGAACCAAAACCGGGGCTTCCTTCCTATGGGATAGTTGTGCGCGAGGTGCCGGAGGTTTTGATGCCGCGCGCACTGGACACTTTAGTACAGGAATATCAAATGAACACTTATGTAGCTTACCCGATCGGTTTTTATAAAGAAGTGCATCTGACAGAGAAAAAACGAAAGAAAATGGCGGAGATTATCGGGGAACTGACAGGGCTAAGCTGCGAGGAGGGTTCTAGGAAAGTCGGTGATAACGATTTTGTGGTGGATGGGAATGGGAATTTTTGTGTTGAAGGGTCAGACTTTGTCAACTACTCCCTTTCGGAGAAAATAACTTATGAGTATTTTCGGGAACTGATGAGGAAGGCGGACGATCTGATTGGCGGGGGTTCGCGCTACAGTGATAATTATATTGTCCACAATTTTTCTCAGGTGCCAAAAACCTATGAAGAGGCGGTAGCGGAGTATCAGCAGTTTATCGAGGAGGATAAAATTACCGGAGCCTATGCAAGACTTTACTGTGACTATATTGGAATAATATTAAGTATACTTCCGGTATTTGTGGCGGTTTCTCTTATGCAGCTTGACCGCAGGGCACGGATGGAGGCACTTATATATTCAAGGAAAATTTCTTCTGCAAAAATTGTTTTTGCGCGTTATGCGGCACTTATTTCTGGAATGTTTCTGCCTGTTATAGTGACAACGGTCGCCGCGCAGAAGATGGTGATGGGACTTTATCCGGGGGAAAAAATGGATCTGTTTGCTTTTGCGCGCTATGCCATTGTCTGGATGCTTCCGGCAATTATGGCAGTGGCAGCAGTGGGAATGCTTCTTACAGAGCTTGCAGGTGGACTGCCCGCAATTTTTATCCAGGGGGCATGGTGGTTTACCGATATGTTTTCTGAACCTCTTACTGGCGGGATCGGGAAGTTTAACCTGACCATACGACATAATTCTCTGTACAAGCTGGATGTATTTCAAAAAGAATACAGCGATTTTCTATTTAACCGTATATTTTTTGTGGTGCTTGCCTTTTTGCTTGTGGCATTGACCGCAATGATTTATGAGGAAAAAAGGAGGGGGAGAAATATTGGAATTCGAGCTTTGGTCAAAAATCATAAAAGTCAATCTGCGGTATAATTTTCTGCCGCATTTGATTACTGCATTTATTATTGTTCTTTTGGCTCCCGTTGTTTTTGAGACGGACTCTCTCGACGCAAAACTTTCCGCGCAGCCGCTTGAAATGTTTTTGTGCCTTGCAGGAGCAGTTTTATTCACCCCTATTTTTCTTCCGGAGCAGGATGAAAATATCCGCGATCTGATCCGCTCTAAGCGGACAAATCATCTGGCAGTGTGCGCTCTGCGTGTGGCGTATTCCGCTGCGGCATTAGCGGCGATTGTCGGTGGATTTACACTCTTTATGCGCGCCTGTGAGAGTGCCGTCAGCTTGGAACATTTTTTTGGGGCATTTGCCTCCGCGCTCTTTTTGGGCGTGCTGGGTCTTGTTGGGGCGGGCATATCGGGGAATGTGACTGTTGGTTATATGACAACAATGGTTTATTATATAGTAAATTTCACACTAAAAGAGAAACTGGGAAATTTTTATCTATTTTCTATGTCCACGGGGGAGGGCGGCGGAAAGTTATTTTTATATGCAGTATCGCTTGTTTTGATAGCGATTGTATTTGCGTGGAAAAGAGGAAGGGAGATTTAATGCACGAGCAGGGGAAAAAATTTCCCCTGCTCGATTAAATACTTGTAGGGGAAAAAAATTTTCCCCTGCCCGATTATATAAATACTTGCAGGGGAAAATGGGAAATACTAAAAAATACTTCTGAGAGATATAATAATAAATTCTAAATTATGGAAACCATAAATTGACAGAAAAAATTAAACTTTTTTTCATGTTATTTTAATCAGTTTACGTTAAACTAAGTTTCATGGAGGTGGAGTATGAGTGTTAAGAGAATATCAATGTCAGTATTTGTATTTATTTGTCTTTTGTTAGCCATGTTTCTGCTCAAAGCATACATGGGCGGTCAATTTCATTCGGTGGAAAGTTTGCAGGAATATGTCGGAAAATTTGGAGTGTTCGCTCCGGTGATTCTTGTTTTGATTCAGGCGATGCAGGTTGTGATTCCCGTGCTTCCGGGATTTTTAGGCTGTGTGGTGGGAGCGGTGCTTTTTGGGAGTGTGGGAGGCTTTTGGTGCAATTATATCGGTATTTCCTTGGGTTCACTGATCGCATTTCTCCTCGCAAAAAAATATGGCATCCATCTGGTGCAAAGTATTTTCCCAAGAGAGAAATATGAAAAATATTCTGAGTGGGCAGGAAAGAGCAAATCCTACACGGTTCTTTTATTCCTTGGAATGGTACTGCCATTGTTTCCGGATGATTTTTTTTGTTATTTTTCAGGGCTGACAAAGATGAAAATGAAAAAATTTGCCATTATTATTCTGCTTGGAAAGCCATGGTGTATTTTGGCGTACAGTATTGCTTTCGCGAAATTAGGTGGTATTTGAAAGTAAATTTTGATAAAAATTTGCTTTTGAGAAAACTTTTGTCACAGGGTAGTCCTTTTGCGAAAGGCACGATAAAACAGACAGGCTTGCATTGTTTTATCGTGCCCTTTTTCTAATTATTTTTAATTGTTTTATTTATTTACTGTTTTTACTTTTTTTTACATATTACTAATCCTGTTGATTTATGGATATAAAATAAACCTTCTTGATTCATTTCTTTGCGCGCACGGCTTAAAAATAATTCCCGGTCTTTTTCAAGAATTTCTCTTGCATGGGCAGAGTAGGAGGCAACATAGTCAAAGATTGCTTCTGCCTCCGGCACAAGAAGATCATTTTGTTGTTCTTTTGTTGTGAGTACTGTAAAATTTTCTTTTAGTTCTTCCGCAGCATTTTCCAGCCAGATATCAAAGGAATCGGATGGAATGGCAATTTCCGGGTAATAGTTATGGATAAATTTGTGAAGCTCCAAAAGATGAGTTTTCCCAATTAAACTACATGAAAAATACCCGTTTTCTTTTAACAGTTCATTTATTTTGGGATACAGGGTAAAGCGCGCCTCGCGGTTTAAGTGAAAAAGCATATGGTTTGCCATAATATGGTCGAAACCGGATACCGGATAGGAAAAATCCGTGGCATCGCGCTTATCAAGAACGTAATGCAGATGTTTTTCTGGAAATCGTTCCTGGATCTCTTTCATATTTTTTTCCGTGGCGGCGAGCATACCTTTAGAATAATCAATTAAATGAAGCTCTAAATTTTCTGGCAGTGAAGGGGCAATACTGCGCCAGAAGGCAGCATTTCCACAGCCGATATCAAGTATTTTCATATTTGGGGCAAGAGAGATTTCTTTAAGCATCCACGGATAAAAACCAACAGGTGAGGTGGAGTAGTCATGGATCGAAATCCTTGCATTTAAATTTTCTTCTTTGTCGTACTGTGCGATAACATATTCGCGCTTTTTTGTAATCTCGATAATATGACGCATATTTTCCCAGAAACCCGGATCGGAAGTTTCGAGGATATTCCGTGTTTTTTTAACTGCTATAAGAATTCGTTCAAGATGTTCTTTTTTTTCTAAAAGCAGACGCTCCTGGTCTTCTAAGGATTTTTTTACATCAAAATGATCTTCCTCCATCATATCCGCGATCTGCTCAATGGAAAAGTCCATAAAACGCAGCATCAAAATTTTCTGAAGTTTTTCGGCACTCTCCTCGTTGTAGAGCCGGTATCCGGATTCGGAATACTCCTGCGGCGACAAAAGATTTTTTTCGTCGTAAAAGCGGACAGTACGGGCGGAAACACCCAGTTTTTTTGCAAGTTCCCCTGCGGTATACATCATAATTTCCTCCTTGCTGCACTAAAGTGCGAAGATAATAGGTTCTGTAAGCATCATACACCTTTACGTTACGTAAAGGTCAAGAGGAAATTGGACAATTTGTAGATTGGTCATATATATGTTACTTTGAAGGGATATATATTCGTACTTCATATAATAGTATAGATGAAGTTGAAAAACATAAAAGTATTATAGTAATCTCCTTAAATCATCTTTTTCAAGTAGATAAATTATATGTTACTTACCCACAAATGCGAGTATTTATAATTTATAAGGAGCTTATTTTTGAAATGGAGCATTACGATCAAAGTATTTATAATTTATTAAGTAACTTATGGTTAATAAGAGATAAAAATGAGAATTAAGTTTCGTGTATTTTGATTAATATTATACTATTGAATAATCCGTAGAAAAATATATTTCATTTGTGGCATCGTATTTTGCACTGCATTATGAGTATGAATATACTTCCGCGAATCTTCGCGTGGAAGAGTATTTGAAGAAAAGTTATGAATTTTATTAATACTTGAAATTACAACGCTAATTGGATAAAGAAAATTTTTATCCAATTAGCATTTATTTTCCTCTCAGATGCAAATTTATATTTTATAAAATAGTTTCATCTTTTGTATCCTCCGCTAAAAATCAAACCTCATAATATTTTCCCCATTTTCCATCTCCCCGGTATCATAGAATCCAACCTTTTCATAGCTATGCCGCGCACGTTCATTCCCAGGGGAATAGTCCCGTATCATAAAGTCATATTTGCCACTTTCTCTTGCCAACTGATCTTGCGGAAATTTATCATGGTATTACTTTCTTTTTAATAATTTGTAGATATTCTGGGAAGAGATGTTGATTGACAATGGTTTGATAAAATTTTTCTGCTTTATCAATCAAGGGTTCCCTTCGGCAGGTACAGTATACATACTTTCATCACTGTTCGCGATAGATGAATGTAAAATTGCAGAAATACATTGATTTTTACCAAACGAATGCGATATAATAGAGGAAATGATATACGGGGAGGGAAATCAAAGCGAGGTTAAACGGAAACGGAGGATAGGGGAATGGAAACAATATTGCGGAGCAAAGAGCAGACAGAGATTATGTTTCTGCCGGTAAGACATCACAGTCCGGCATGTTCACTGCAAATACAGCGTGTAATTGAAAAGTGGGAGCCGACTGCTATTTTGGTGGAGGGACCGGACAATGCGAATGCACTGCTTCCGGTGATGGTGCATGAGGATACAATGGCACCGTTTGCCATTTATTATTCATATCATGATAAGGCGGGAAAGATTTCAAAAGAGAAGGAACATTATAAATGTTATTATCCGTTTCTTGCATATTCTCCGGAGTTAGCAGCAGTGCGGACGGCTGCAAAAAAGGAGATTCCTGCGGCATTTATCGATCTTTCCTACGGGGATATTTTAGCGGCATCGAAGGAGGGACGGGGGCTGCGAAAGAAGGAAGAAAAGAGCAATTACAACGACGACTATCTGCTTTCACGCAACGAATATATCAGACGGCTGTGTGAGAAGACGGGGCTGCGCAGTTTCGATGAATTCTGGGAAAAATATTTCGAATTAAATGGGATGGACGAGGACTGTGATACATGGTTTTCCAACCTTCTTACTTATTGCCGGCTTGCAAGGGAGAATACACCACAGGAGGAGATGCTGGAGGATGGCTGTATTGCAAGGGAAGCACATATGGCAGCGCGGATTGTGCAGTGGGCAGAAGAACAAAATTCGGAGAAATTTGCCAATAAAAGTACAGAGAATTCAAAATTTGCCGAGGAAAAGATAATAGTAAAGATCCTTGTAATTACTGGCGGTTTTCATACTCCCGCGCTTTTGGAGCGGCTTTCTGAAAAGAATTGGGAGGAGACGAAAGCTGCGGCGAAAAAACTTTCTGCGGGGAAACTTTTGATGGGGAAATCTGGAAAAACATCGGAAAAAGATCAATCGCAAAAGGATCAGAATGTCTACCTGATGCCATATTCAATGGAGGCGGCGGATGCATTAAACGGCTATGCGAGCGGAATGCCATACACGGGATTTTACCAGCAGGTCTGGGACGGATTTAGCGAGGGGGAAAAACAGCCGTATGCAAAAGCAGTGCTTGATCTGCTTGTGGCAACCGGAAAAAAAGTGCGCACAAAGGAAGCCTGTCTTTCTACTTATGACGAGATCTGCGCCTGGCAGATGGCACGGGGACTTTGCGAACTGCGCGCAAAACCGCAGCCGGGAGTCTACGAATTGCAGGATGCGGTGCTTTGTGCATATGTTAAGGGGGAGTATAATATCGCTTCGGATATGCCGGTACAAATGCTGCGCGAACTGATGACGGGCAAGGGGATAGGAAAATTATGTTCGGCGGCGGATGTTCCTCCAATCGTGCAGGATTTTGAGGCGCAGTGTGCGGCATTTCGCTTAAAAACGCACTCTACGTTAGAAACAGAAACCACCCTGTCAATTTTTTCAGAGAAGAAGCACCGGGCGGTAAGCTGCTTTTTTCATCGCATGGTATTTTTAAAAACGGAGTTTGCAAGGAGATTAAAGGGTCCAAATCTCCAGTTAAAGCGGGACAAAAATTTAATTCGGGAAATCTGGAAATACAAATGGAATACACAGGTGGTATCAGCACTAATCGATGTGTCCGTATATGGGGCGACGATTGTGGAAGCGGCAGCAGGGCTTGTGGGGGAAGAACTGAAAAAGGACTTGAGTGCAGGAATGGCAGCAAACCTTTTGACTCAGGTGTTTGAGATGGGACTGACCGGGCAGCTTGTGGCAGTATATGGGCGCGTGCAGGAATTGGTGGTGGCGGATACAGATTTCTATTCGATTGCGGACGCGATGAAGTCCCTGATGATGATGGAGGAACTGGGTGGTCTTTACGGAGTTAGAATGGATTTTTTAACGCTTCTGCATACTGTAGTACAAAAACTAATCACTCTGCTTCCGGCGATGGCACAAGTAAAGGAAGAACAGCTTTCTGACTGTATGGATATTTTAAAGATGTTATACCAGGTTACAGGCAGGGGCGATAAGATGCAGATGGAGCGGGATGCGTACTATGAAGCTTTAGAGCAGCTTGTGCAGACCGTGGAGATCAATGCAGGGTTAAGCGGCTGTATCCACGGAATTTTGTATGGGTGTGCTAAGGAGGATGCGAATGGGGTGGAGAATGCCTGCATTGGCTATCTGACCGGGACGAGAGAACAGCTTTTGCAGACGGCTAATTTTTTCCGCGGACTGTTTTATACGGCAAAGGATCTGATTTTTATTAGGGGACGGCTGCTTGGTATTTTAGATACATTTTTCGGGGAAGTCGGCGAGCAGGAATTTGTGGAATTATTGCCCCAGCTTCGTATGGCATTCGCCTATTTTACACCTGCGGAGGTGGACAAGATTGCAAAGCAGGCAGCAGAACTGCATGGGAGAAAAGGGGAAGATATTATGGAGGGAGCCGAAGTAATGCCGCAGTGGTACGCATATGGGAAAGAGTTGGATACATATGCGTCGGGAGAGATGTGAAGGATGGGGGGGGAATTTTACTGTGAACAGCAAAGAAAATAAGGTGTTGGATCAGGCACAAAAAGAGCTTATTGAGAGCGGAAAACTTAATATCACCGTGCGGAGAAAGATTTGGCAGGCTATGGGGGAGCTTGAAGAGCGCGCACAGGACTCTCCTATCCCGCGCACATTAACTGAGCCACTTAAAAAGCGCGCACTGCTCGCGATTGCCTGTGCCAAAAAGGTTATGCCGATGTGGTGCAGATGCGATCCTGATGATAAACGACCACAAAATTTAATCAAAAAAAGTCTTGCCTATCTTGAGGGAAAGATCACAGTGAAAGATTTAGATGCTGAAGTGGCGAGCGGTGTGATCGATGATTTTATGGTGTTGATTGACGAGGGAGAGATCGCAGCTTCGGCAGCACTCGCGGCATGGAAAGCGGCGATTGTGGCATTGGAGGATGAAGCGGATCTGGAACCGTGGTGTCAGGACGTGACGGAAGAAGAAATGGATTCCTACGACTGGGACACTGCTAAAAATGCTTGCATTGCATGGAGTGATGCGCACAGCGATGGCGATAATGGAAAATGCGCCGTCCGTGAAATGAAATTTTGGGTGTGGTATCTGGGGGAGGCAGCAAAGCTTTTGGGGATTAACGATTATCACTTTCCACCCAAATATATTAAGGCATTTCAGGAAAAGCAAAGCCCGCCGAAACCTGTTCCAAAAGAAGTTACACTGGAAAGTTTTGCTGATTTTTTAGGGCTGGGGGAGTATGTCTATCATTACAAAATTGAAAAAAATGATGATGATGGAGACTTTGACTATTATTCTATGTACCTGAATTTAAATGAAGATTTTGGAATCTGCCCGGTCTGTAAGAAAAAGGTATACCAGGTAGAACACGCAGGGGTAAACTGCCGTCTGGACTGGTATGACAGTGCTTTCCCTGCAAAAGGACCGCAGTTATCGATCGCTCAGTTTGATCTTATGTTTCGCTGCCCCGACCATCCAGAAAAAATCATTTATTCCCCGTCCAATGTATACAAAAATGTAAAAGCCGCTGTCAAGTGCTATATTAAGGGAGAGGGAAGACTCACAAAACTTTTGGACGAGCTGGAGCGCGGAAAGACAACAAAGTATTTCAAGGTATGGGGAAATTCGATTGTGATCAACGGAGAAGAGTTTCGGGAACTTGCAAAGATCGAGGCACACAAGGAAACACTTGGACTTGTGAGTGCGGGTTTTGTCGATGCGGAAAATAAAGTTTTTGGACTTGATCTCAGACAGTTTTTACCAATTTTTTACATCTATAACAGATCTTATAAAGATTTTATCCGTTATCAGCCGGAGAAGGTACATAAAAATAAGGATGGCACAATGGATTTATTTACTCATACATTTCAGTTTCACTGCACTATGGAAAATGGGGAGCCGGTGTATGTGGAGATAAGGCTTTTTGATGAATTGAAGAAGCAGGGATAAAATATCGGATAATTCCCGACCGTTTTTAAATTGAAAATTAAATATTATCGGTTGAGAAAATAATTTTGTGCCGTTGTATGTAAAAAAGATGGGGAACAAATGGATAATCGGGCAGTTCAATTTGTAAATTTACTGATAGGAAAGAAACTGCTTTCTTTTTGCTGTGAATGCGAAATACTGGATTTTGATTTTGAACCCTTGGTGCAGCAATGATGGTTCAAAAAATATATAATAATTTAGAAAAACTCTTGACAAGATTTATCTTTTAAACTACAATACAAACATATGTTCGATTTAAAATTTTTGCTACAATTAAAGAATGGAGGGAAGAAAACTATGAAAAGTAAATTGTTGGACGAGGTTCGTTCACGCATTGAAGCATTGGGGGTAGATTTTAAATTTTTAAGTGAGATTAAGACGAGCATGAATGGGATAGAGCGGGAAACTTGGCTCTTGGAATATGAGGGAGCGCAGTTTGTCTATGTAGCTGGTCAGAAAGATGTTACGCTGGGATGGGATAGCGAAAGATGCCCTTTGGGCGAGGGGGTATTGGAGGGACTTAAAGAAGAATTTACTTTAGGGCATAAATATTATGAAAGTGGAATAGAGGAGACGAGGGAGGATTATCAAGAGCAGATTAAAAAAGCGGAAGCGGATGGTAATTTGGAGAAAGCCCAGGAGTTGCGCACAGAGATGGCAGAGGAATTAGAAGCTCGTAAAGAGCAGAGGGATGAGGGCGGTTACGGGAGTTGGGAAAACTATATGGAAAAATGGAACAAGAAGCTATCGGAATGTTTATCGCCGCTGCGCACGGTCGATATCGGCGATATGATTGTGGAGGTGGACAGCCGCTATCTTGATGAGGATGCGCCATCCCTAGATGAGGCGGTGCGCTCTCTAAAGGAAGGTTCTTTTACTCTGGCGACGGAGGATGAGTGGGAGTATCTCTGCAATGGCGGCGCGCGTACATTATTCCGTTGGGGGGATAATCTAAGCAATGTTATGGATGAAATTTTTAGTGTGGGTTCAGTCAGCAATGCGAAGGAGACACCATTGCTAGAACAGCCAAATATGTTTGGTTTATTTATTGCATATGATTCCTATAAATATGAAATTATTGACAGTACAGAATATGTTAAAGGCGGGGACGGCGGCTGTTCACTCTGCGGCGGCGACGGGGGAATTCAGGTTCTTCCCTGCTATACGGCGTTTTACCATGAGAAAGTGCTTACGGATGATTATGAATATGATTATAAATTATCAAAAAATTATTACTGCTATCGGCGGATTATAAGATTGCCGTAATAAGTGGAACATCTGAAGATAAAAAGATAATTTAAAAATCAGGATGGGAAAAGGATAAGATAAAATGAAAATTTTACTATATCATGGGCTTCTAGATAGTGCGGGAAAAGTCCGGCAGCAGGTATTTGTAAATGAACACAGGGAGTGCAGAATTTGGTGAGACTGGGGAAGGTGAGGGCTGCCCTCATATTTGGGTAAAAAGTTTTAAAATGATCATTGTGTAAGGGGGAAAATTATGGACAAGGCTAAAGCAAAGGAATTATTATCCTTTCATTCATCGCGAAACAATGATATCCACAATCCGAAATGGGAAAATGGATTTTTGGGAAGTCTAAGACCATTTCGCGGGGAACTTTGCGAAGAAAATTTTATTGAAGTAATGGAATGCATGAGGACATTAAAGGATGAATTTGAGACGGCGACGGTTGATAGGGAAATTGTGGCGGATCTTATAGCGATTATCTATCTGACAAGGGTATGGATTTCTCCGGATGGAATGCTTGGGGGAAATGGCATATTGACACAGGAACAGACAAACTGTCTGCTGACATGGATTGAAATTATGGAAGGCTGTCTGATGTATTTGCTGAATGGTGACGGGGAAGATGCTTTTTGCGATTATGAGGATTATCGGAATGGGGAGTATCTATAGAAAAATAAGTAATTATGTTCGAAATCCGGTTTGAAAATAATTATTGGTCAAGGAGAATGACTTATGTATGGTTCATTGGTGTTAAATTTAATAGTTCCTTTTGTAATGCTTTTGGTGGGATATTCTTTTAAAAAACATCCTTCAACAGATATGAATTCAGGTAATGGGTATAATACTCCAACTTCGCGGAGATCTCAGGAGCATTGGGATTATGCGCAAAATATTGCACCGGATATTTTTATTGAGCTTGGCAAAATATCGGGTGCAGTAGAGATTGCCTTGAACATTCTCTTTTTGATACTGAAACTAAATATATATTTATGTGTAGATATAGGAATAGTTGTGGGAATTGCCTTTTTAGTTTTGGCATTTTGTAAAACAGAAACTAATATAAAAAATAAATTTGTGAATAATTAAATAGCACAAAAGTATTTTTATATTTTTGAAATGAATAATCGAACGGAGCAAGAGGAAAAGCTGTCGTACAGCAAAAAAATAGTGAAAATGAGCCCTGAATGTGCTATAATAAATACGGGCATATCAAGGCTCTTTCCAATATGGAAAGGAGCAGAAATAGTTTCGGAGAAAAAAAGGAAAGCAAAAGCTTTAGTAACAATAAATTTTATCTATGGTCACAACTGCCGGGTGGGCATGAAGGGAGAAAAGATAATGGCGGATGAGCAGGAAATTTTAAATCGCTGGCGGCTTGTACTTGGGCGGTATGCATCGGGACAGCTTTCATTTTCGCAGAATGAAGCGAAGTTTATGGAGATGGAAGAGGTATTGGATTATCTGTATGAGAGAGAATATGGGGAGGAGCAGGATATCCGGAAGGAGAGAGCGGGAGGGAGCGGCAGCTCGCAGCTTACGGTTCCCAAATGGCTGCTAAAAATTAAAAAATTGTTTCCGAAGCAGACCGTCGAGATTATGGAGCGTCATGCACTTGATAAATATGGAATGACAGAACTTTTAACTGATCCGGAGGTAATAAGAAAACTGGAGCCGAATAAAGAGCTGTTAAAGACCATTCTTTCAATGAAGCATTTGATGAGCGGAGAGGTACTTACACTCGCGAAAGAGATTGTGCGCAAAGTGGCGGAAGAATTGATGAGAAAGTTGGAGCAGGAGGTGCGGCAGTCCTTTTTTGGAAAGATAAACCGCAGTATAAGCAGTCCGATCCGCACAATGCGCAATCTGGATATCAAAAAGACCATTCGCCGGAATTTAAAAAATTTTGATGTGGAGCGGGGGGAGCTGATATTAAAGGATGTTTATTTCAGTGCGCGCATGAAGCGTTACAATTCATGGCGTGTGATTATCTGTGTGGATGAGAGCGGTTCTATGTTGGATTCAGTGATTCACAGTGCAGTGATGGCGGGAATTTTTGCAAAGCTGCCGATGATTGAAACGAAGCTGGTAATTTTTGATACAAATGTTGTTGATCTGAGTGGATATGCCGAGGATCCAGTGGAAATTTTGATGAGTGTCCAGCTTGGTGGCGGAACGGATATAGGGGGCGCACTTTCCTACTGTGAGAAATTGATTGATTTTCCATATCGGACGATGGTGGTGTTGGTTTCGGATCTGTATGAGGGCAGCGGCTACGAGAATATGTATCGCGTGAGCAAGGGAATTATTGAGAGTGGAGCAAGGTTTGTGGTGTTGACGGCACTTGATGTAGAAGCAAATCCGAACTATGACCGCAATGCGGCAAAGAAATTGGCGGGGATGGGGGCATTTGTTGGCGCGATGACACCGGAGGAGCTGGTTGAGTTTGTAAGTAAGGTGGTTAGTTAGGAAAGATGGGAGAAAAAATGGAAAATTGGAGGATTATTCTAAATAATTTGGACGATGACTACCTTATTGGGATGGCGAATAAGGGGATTGTAAAGCGCGCTTACAAAGATATGGAGGCGGGAGATTACAAGGTAGTTTCTGCTGATGGGGAGGCGGAAGTATCAGTGGGTGGGGAGAAGGTGGTGCTTAGACAGCCGCTTGGAGAAAGTTTTTGTTCCTGCCCGTCGAGGACAATCTGCCGCCATGTAGTATTGGGAATTTTGGCATTAAAAAAATTTGTGGCAGAGTCTGTGGCAGAGCAAGAAGAGAGTGAAGGGAAAGTTGGAAAGGTAGATGGGGAGGTTTCACATAAAGAGGAAAATTTAGAAGGGAATAAATCAGATGAAAAGCATAAAGAAGAAAGCTTAGAAGAAAATAAAGCAGGTGAAAAGCTTAGCCAGATAGAAAAAGTACCTGAAGAACAGGACTTAAAATCGAGGCTTCTTATGGAGATTTCTGCATTCCCATTTGCATCTTTAAAAAGAGTGCTGGGTGTGAAACAGCTCTTGACGATTGCCAGTCAAAAAAAATCCGGGCAGCCGCCTGAAATCACATATTCAAGCATTGTTACTGTAGCTTTGCCAAGGGGCGGAAATACGGTAAAACTTCTTTCTCCATTGGAATATTCTACCTGTTCCTGTCACAAAAAAGAATTTTGTGTGCATAAGGCGGCGGCAGTACTTTGGTGTAAGCTTGAGGCAGGAGAAATTTCAGAGGAGGATCTTTGCGGGGCGGAGGAATTGCAGGATTTCGCCATGGGAGAGGTAAGAGAGGTTTCAGGACAGATAGGGGGATTTTTGGGGGAACTTTTGGATACGGGACTTGCGCGCATTTCCCCGGATGTTCTTGACTATCTTGACCGCCTTGCCCTGATCAGCCACAATGCAAAACTTGCAAATTTTGAGGGCTATCTGCGCGCGCTGCATGATTCCTACGGAAGTTATTTAAAGCGGAAAGCATCGTTTGACATAAAAAAGCTGATGGAGCAGTTTGCGCAGCTCTGCAAAAGGGTGGCGTTGCTGACACAGGCATCGGATGCAAAGGATGCGGTGCAGATAGCGGCATTGGCGGGAGAATTCCGGTCGGAGTACGCGCCGATAGGGAATCTCTTTCTTATGGGGATTACCATGGAACATTTTGCAAGTCAGACGGGATATGAGGGAGAAACTGTTTATTTTTTGGAAGAAAATACAAAGCAGTGGTATACCTATACCTCGGCGCGCCCAGTATTTTATGATACAACCAGGCGGCGGGGAAGGCAGGAAAAAGCGGCTGCGCCTTGGGGATTACCCGTCTGTGTAGAAGAGATGGTGGGGCTTCGTCTGCATTTGTCCGGCGCGCGCTGCGATGTGCGGGGAAGGCTCTCAGCAAGCGAGGAAACAAAGGCGGAGGTAATAGGAAGCTGCCAAAAGGAAAATCTGCATACGGGGGATCTAAGTGGCTGGTATTATAAAGATTTTGGACAACTTTTTGCAAAGCAGATAGGAATAAGGAAAAATCCTTGGCTAAAGGAGATGCAGGAGGAGAGAAGAAATGGCGAACTGGTGTTCTTATATCCGTATTCGTTTACCAAGGGCGAGTTTTCGCAGACAGAACAAAAGCTTGTGATGTGGCTGTATGATCGGGCAGGGCGGGAGATTATGCTGGAGCTTGCCTACTCCAAGAGAGAGGAATGGGGGATTGGATATCTGGAGCGGCTGACAGAGGATAAGGAGCCTTGTTTTTTGGGAAAATTGTATTTCAGGGACGGAAGAATGTGCCTGTACCCGGTGACAGTATTTGAGAAGGGGGAATGGGTGGAAGATCTGCCGGGGGATGGCGAAGAGATATCCGCCCAAAACTCCAATATAGAGGTGGTGGAAGAGGGGGAGCAGACAGGAACGGATGCCCGGATGGAGGTGTTTGATGCTTTGCATCAGGTTCTTGCGGATGCGGGCAGCTTGTTAGAGGAGCTATATCAGAGCGGGCTTGATACCGTACACGATAGCACACTTGAGGGGCTTTCCCGCATGGGAAAACTTGTGGGGCAATACGGGCTTTCTAAGCTTGCCAAAATGCTTGCCAGACTTGCCGATGGGGCTGCTATGCGGCGGCATCGGCTGGAGAGAAAAGAGGATGATCTGATGGGAGTTTATGCGAGTGCTTGTGAGTATTTGTATCTGTGCAGAAAGAAAGTAGAAATTGATAAGGGATGGGAGTATTATAAGGGAAGGCAAAAAGTAAATTAAAATATTTGAAAAATTTATATCAATGCTGTAGGCTTTTCGATTATTTAAATTTGACGGGCAACCAGAAAGGAGAGATGTTTAAACCATGGATGCAAAAAACACTTTAGAAGAGAAATTCACCACTTTTTTTACTACCCTCCCGTTTAGTGTCACTGAGCGTCAATTTGCGGAGGATTTTCTCTCTGGCAGGGCAGATCATAAAGTCCTGGAGGATTTTACCTTTGAAAATTTATCCTCCATCCCTGCTGACCCCACCATTCGTCTATTTCGGGAATTAATAAAAAGCGGAAAACGAGATGTCGCTGCCAAATTATTTTCTGTTCTGCTTGCGAAAGGGGAATCTACTTGCTACCGCATGATCCCGATGGAAGTGATCGATCCGGAAAAGGGAGCAGTCGATATCGAGACCGATGCGGCAAAAAAAGCGGCGACCTACGCGGCAGTTCTTGGTGCGGATTTGTATTCGCTCAGTTCCTATTCGCGTGACCGATTAGTTGATATCGCGTGCGGGAGCGCGAAAATATTAAAACAGGCAGTGCAATATGAGAAAAATGAGTCGGACAATGGGAGGCTTGTGCTTTACGCGGTCTATTTTATGAGGGAATATAAATGCGGGGACAAACAGGAAAAGCCAATAAAGGAAGAGGATCTTTTGCTGCTTTCGGACTACGAAGAAATTGCTATCAAGAGTTTGGACTGGATGTATCCCCCTTTCCATTTATCCGTTCCGCAAATCAAGGATGCCGTAAGGCAGGGGGCGGTGTCAGAACATATTTTAAAGCTGGCGAGTTTAAAACATGGGATTTCCCTGCGGATACTAAGGCTGGCAGCAAGCCTTGCGTACTTGAATTATCCGCTTTCTGGGAAATTGAGGGATGTGGTGAAGATCTGTTTGGCGGCGAATGCAGAAGAAGCGTTGGAAGCAATCAATCTGATTGGGCTTGTCTCGCCGATGGATATTTATATCCGGGGCGGAAACTATGATCAGGAATTTGATTTGTCTACAAAAACTTATCTTCATTGGGCGGCGAAAAAAGGGCACACGCTTATTTTGGAAAAACAGCTAAAAGATCATCAGGAGATTTATATTGAAGTGATGGATGAAGCGGAGATCAATTCCTCTAACAGGATGCTTGCAGTGATCAGAAAGAAAGAACCTGAACTTTATAAGAAACTTGCACAAGTAAAAAAATGCTATGGTCAGAATAAATTAATTGATAAATTGCTGAATAAACTGGTGCGGAATGATTCGGATGCCGATCTGATCCGGGTATATCTTCGAGGGCAGACTTCAGTGGATATGCTGTATCCGTTTGCGGACAAACTGGGGAAAAATTATTATTACAATGGTTCATCTGAGCGGAGGATTATAGAAGAAATTGATAAAGCACTCCTAGATGGAACATTTTATCGCCGCTTTCAGACTTATATGTGGCTTCGGCACGGATATTGGTTCTTTCATACAGATCTATATGAGAATTTGAATACTTTTGCATCGCGTATCAGTGCAATAAAAGTGATGGAGCTGTTTCAGAATTTTGACTGTGAGGGGCTTGATGTCACACATCAGCTTTCGGGAATCGGTTCGATGGAAGAATATTTTTATGGTTCTAATGCAGAAATATTTCATTCAGCGACAGTGCAGATTTTTGGAAAGTATTTGAAGGAGCGGCGGAAGGAGACGCTTGCGGCATTTGCGGAGGGAGATGCGGCAGTACGTCTGCTTGGTCTTGAGGTACTTGCACAGAATATAGAAGAAAATAAGGCGGAGATTCTTCTCTATGCGGAGGATAGCGCAAAGAAGGTCAAGCAGTTTTTGTTTGAACTTTTCTGTAGTCGGACGGACTGGAGGGAGGAGATCGAGGGGATGCTCACTTCAAAAAAGTCGGCAGCGCGTGAGCTTGCCATCCGTGTTTTTGCAGCGTGGCAGGAATCGGGGATGGATTGCGCGGGGGTGCTTACGAAGACATTTGAGCAGGAAAAAAGTGCGAAGCTAAAGGAACTTCTCTCAGACGTGCTAAGTGTACAGGATGGCGGTGCGTCGGCGGGCAGGGCACTTTCGCAGAAGGATCTGGTAAAGGAAATACATAAGGGAGGCAGAAAGCGCAGTATTTCCTGGGCTTATCAAACTCCATTTTCCGTGGTACATACTATTGCCGGAGAGGAAGCGGGAGAAGAGTATTTACAGGCAATCTTTTTGTATTATTATTCTATGACCGACTGCGGCTATAATAAAAATGCAGAATTTTTGGCAAAGGCACTTGTAGCGGATGAATTTGCAGTCTATGTAAATGAACTGTTTGACAAATGGCTTGCGGCGGGTGCGGAGGCGAAAAAGCGATGGGTACTCTATGCGGCTTCCATCCATGGCGGCAGCGGGATTATTGAGCGGTTAAAGCACCAGATTAAAGAGTGGCCAAAGCAGGCACGCGGAATGATCGCGTGTGAGGCAGTGCAGGCGTTAAGTTTAAATCCACTGCCGCAGGCACTGCTTGCTGTGGATGGGATCTCGCGGAAATTTAAATATCGGCAGGTAAAAACGGCAGCGGAAAATGCACTTAATTTTGCGGCAAAGCAGCTTGATATTAGCCGGGAGGAACTTGCGGATCGGATTGTTCCAGATCTTGGATTTGATGATAAGATGGGGCGGAATTTTGATTATGGAGAGCGGAAATTCCGCGTAACGATTACACCAGCATTGGAGATCGAAGTATTTGACGAGAAGGGAAAGAAGCTGAAAAATCTCCCGGCACCGGGCAAAAAAGACGATGAGAAACGTGCTGCAGCAGCTTATAAGGAATTTAAACAGATGAAAAAGCAAATGAAGGAGATTGTCACCAGTCAGAAGTTTCGGCTAGAGCAAGCACTCTCCTCGGCGCGGTGTTGGAGTGTGGAAGCGTGGAATGGGCTTTTTGTAAAAAATCCAATTATGCACCAGTTTGCGACAGGACTTGTCTGGGGGATTTACGAGAAGGAAAAATTAGTGCAGAGTTTTCGCTATATGGAGGACGGCTCATTTAATACACAGGATGAGGAAGAGTATCTGCTGCCAGTGGGTAAAATTGGTCTGGTGCATCCTGTCGAATTATCTGAACAGGATTTGGAGGCTTGGAGGCAGCAGCTTGAGGATTATGAGATTATTCAGCCATTCTTGCAGTTAGAACGCCCAGTTTTTATACCGGGACAGGAGGAACTGCCGCAGCGTGAATTATCGCGTTTTTCAGGGCGTGTGGTCAATGATATGTCACTTGGCAGCAGACTTACAGGAGCGGGATGGTATCATGGACAAGTGATTGATGGAGGCTGTTTAAAAACTTTTTACCGCGAGGATAAAGAAATTGGTTTTTGTGCAGAACTACATTTTTCCGGCTGCTTTATCGGTTATACCAACGATAATGTAACTGTGGAAGATGTGCGATTTTACAAGTTTGAAGATATTGATGCGGATGGTTTATCGCATGGAGGGAATATCAAAAAGGCATGTCAGATAAAGGATATTCCAGCAAGATATTTCAGCGAGATTGCACTGCAGGTGGAAAAGGCCGCCGCACAGACGCAACAGGTGCCAAAAAAATAAGGGATTGGAGGGGGATGAAAATTTGCGTTCGAAGAATTGGAGCTTACAAAGGAAATGGAATTTTTTGTTACTTTTTGTATGCACAGCCATTATGTTTTTCCCCGCAGCGATTGTCTATGCAGATATGGGTCCCAAGCCGTCCGTACAGATTAAGTTTACAGGGATGGAAGGGGAGGAGTATTACGGGACACTTTTATCACTGTATGATTCGACGGGTCCTGCCTCAGTGTGGGACGGCAGGGAGGAAAATGCCCGGTATGATGAGGGGGAATATCAAATATGGAAAACTTTTGTGGAGTATAAGGATGCGGATGAGTTTTATTTTTTGCAGGAATGGTGGAAATGTTCAGAAAATCAGGAATTGAAATGGATTTATCGCCCGCCGTCCACCTATAAGATTTTATTGTATTTTCCGGGGAGAGATGAGTTTTATGTAAGTCCTATTTATACGCAGTATGCTTTTGACAGTTATTATACGGTGGATTTGTCGAAACTTGCGGAAAATCCAGTGCTTATCGCAGAGAAATCTTATGATTATACTTGGGAAATTATTTCCCTTGTGGTGCGGATTATTCTTACAATTTTGCTGGAACTTGCGATCGCACTGCTTTTTGGATATCGGGAGAAACGCCAGATTTTATTTTTGGCAGCGGTCAATGTGATTACCCAGGTAATATTAAATATTTGGCTGAATTATGTAAATTATACTTCCGGTTCCATGTGGTTTGGCTTTGCATATATTTTTGGGGAATTGTTTGTGCTTATTTTTGAGGCAATTATTTACTGTTGTCTAATTGGACGGTTCAGCAAAAAGTCAGAACGACATACAAAAGCGGTCTGTTATGCCATAGTGGCAAATGTAGTTTCCTTTTTTGTGGGATATTGGCTGGCTGAAAAAATTCCAGGGATTTTTTAAAAGTAAAGATTAGATTTTAGAATTTATAGGTATCCCGCAAGAATATTAGAATCATTCTTAAATATTATAAGGAGAGAATTATGATGACACATAGGGGAACAGAGAGGCTGGAAACGAGCAGGCTAATTTTAAGAAGATATATCGTAGAAGATGCGGCGGCAATGTATAAAAATTGGGCATCGGATGGGGAAGTAACAAAATATCTGACCTGGCCAACACATTCAAGTCCGGAGATTAGTCAGAGAGTAATACAGGATTGGGTAAGCAGATATTCCGATGAGAAATATTATCACTGGGCTATTGTGTTAAAAGAGAATGGGGAGGAGCCGATCGGCGATATTGCTGTGGTAAAGATGAGGGAAGAGATTTTAATGGCACATATTGGTTACTGTATTGGAAAAAATTGGTGGAAACAGGGAATTACCTCGGAGGCATTAAAAGCGGTGATGGCTTTTCTTTTTGATGAGGTGGGGGCAAATCGGATCGAGGCAAGACATGATCTGAGAAATCCAAATTCCGGCAAGGTAATGAAAAAATGTGGGATGAAATATGAAGGAACTCTGCGCAGTGCGGACTGGAACAACCAGGGAATTCACGATGTTTGTTATTATGCATTGCTGAAGTCAGAATGGGAAGAAGCAGTTCGGCAATAAATAGGAAAGGGGAATTTTATGAAACAAGTATCAAGAGACCATAGTATTTTTAAATCAGAAGAGTTTTTGAAGGATCAATATAAATTCGCATTGATTTTACAGAATCTACCAAGTCCGGATCTTGAGTTGTACAGCGATGAGGAAAGCTATATTTTTTGCAGGGGAAACAGACAGTGGCCGGTTTGGATATGGACGAAGGACGGCTTTGATAAACAAAAGATCGGGGAGATTGAAGAGGGAATTTGCCGCTACCTAATTGAGGGACAGAAAGTAAAATATACCTGTAAAAAGGAGATTTACATGTCTTTGGCAGAGCGTGGTTTTGATAAAATCTGTCCGGGGGATTATTTTGAGATGGGCTTTTTACTTTGTCGGGAAACAAAAAAGCCGCGGGAATGTGATGGATGCTTTGGTGTTCCGCGAAAGGAAGAGCGGGAGGTACTGGCGCAATATCATTGTGAGAGCTATAAGGAAATGGGGGGTGTCAGACCGATTTTGATAGAACAGGCGCGGGCAGATATCGATTCTCTTTGTGAAGATGGCTCTCTTTTTATTCTGCGCAATTCAAAGAACAGGGTTGTATGTATGGCAAATTATCGAATTACCGCAGAAAAGGCGAAAATAGGTATGGTCTATACACCGCCACAGGAAAGGGGAAGAGGATATGCCGCCAACCTAATCTATCATATGACGAACCGTTTGCTTGCGGATGGACGAGTTCCGCTGTTATATACGGATTATCATTATTTGCCGTCAAACCGAGCGTATCAAAATGTGGGATATGAAGATATGGGGGTGCTGATCAATTTTTATTGTCAGTAAAAAATATGTAGGTTGACTTTCATACGATCTTTGGATTATAATATATTTGTATAAAAGTTATTTTCTTTTTGTAGGTTTGTCAAACATATGTTACACTGACCGTAAAAAATCCTTC
>CAJUCG010000024.1 GCA_910585065.1 uncultured Lachnospiraceae bacterium | reverse complement strand
TACCAATACGTGGAATTTTACTGCGGAAAATAAGCAGTATAAAATATAGTAAAATAGAAGATTGACAGAGAAAGGGGAACAGAGTATGGAAAATATTACCAATGTTCCGATCATCTCTACTTCTTTAATGTGCGGATGAAGGGGAAATATTCTTTTCAATATATCACGGATTCCGTATTTGAAAATTGTGTTTTTGATACAAAGGATGCGTTTTGGCACGCGAACAATATTACGGTGAGGAACAGTACAATCAAGGGGGAATACCTGGCATGGTATAGTGAGAATCTTACTTTTGAGCATTGCAAAATTATCGGTACACAGCCGCTTTGCTATTGCAAAGGACTGCGGTTGATTGACTGCGAGATGGTGGATGCCGATCTGAGTTTTGAGCGGTCGGAGGTGGAAGCAACTTTGACCACGCCGATTGCCAGCATTAAAAATCCACTGTCCGGTCATATCTATGTGCCAAAAGTTGGGGAGATTATCCGGGATATTGAAGGAGCAGAAGGAAAAATTATTGTGCAGAAGGGGTGTTGCTGCGCATAGGTTATTGATAAAAATATAAATATTTGGAAGCGATTTGAGATAGCTTTTTTATCAGGAAGAAAAAATTGCTTCCAAATTTTGTATTTTACCAAACCTAAATCAATAGTTTTTGTTGTTTTATTTCAGAAAAATAGATTTTTTAAAACTGCATGGAAAAAGAAGTTAGTTTGTGCTATACTGTCCGTAGGGGATAATATTTAGATATATCCATGGGCAACGCATTATATACATCAAAGGGGGGATTCTTTGAAATTTTTAGAATGGGGTTTTTGCGATGGGACAAGAAAATATATGGATTTTGGGGTATCCGGAAGAATTTTATGAAAAGGCATTTCCGGAGCCAAAATTTTTTGCCGATCTAAATTTAGATCAGGTAACAGCTCAAATTATGGCGGAACGCAAAGAATATGATCTGCGAAAATATTTTAATCGTATGCCGGAAGATATCTCGATAACGAAGAAACGTCAGGAAGTGCTTCGCGCACTTGAGGATTCCGAACTTTTTGAAAAATTGGTGATTTTTTCCAATTATATGCAATGCGCAAGAGCATATGCGGCAAACTATCAGACAACGGAAAGGGAATTGTGCCGACAAAAACTTTTGCTTGACTGCGGAGTGCAGTATGCACACGCGCTTGACGCGCTTTTTTCTGCTTTTTCGATCAGGCAGAGGGAAAAAGAAGGTGCGGGAGGGCTTTTGGAGGCATTCGCAAAGAAATTTCGCAAATATATGGAGGGCGAAGAATATCGGGCGTTTTATCAGGATACAAAGAGTCTTTGGGATGAATTTGAAACCATGGCATTCCGAGTAGAATTTGCAAACCGAAGGATGCGCGTAGTGCCCGCCGAAAAAAGGGAGACAGGGGATTATTTTGATAAACTGCGCGCCCTTTTTCCAGAAAATACAGAAGGGGGACGCATTGTGCGCGGGCAGTTGGAAAACCCGTTTCGCGCAAAAAGGGAAGTAGGAGAACTAGAATTTTTTGTACTTACAGTATGCCAGAAAAAATATCCAGAAAGTTTTCTTAAGCTGCGCAGATACGAGCAAAATTATTTTGTGATGCAAAAGCGTGAGCTGACCGTACAGATGAGAGAGAAGGGGATGTCCGAACAGGTGCGCGCGCCAAGATTTCTTGCAGAGTGGGTATTGACCTTTGAGCGGCAGCTACAGGTATATCTTGCTATGGAACTTTTTCTGCGGCGGGTGAGAAAGACCGGATATCCGCTTACTTATGCGGTATTTCCTAGGGAGGGGGCAGAAAATGGTGGGGAGAAATATTCTAAAGAAAAGGATATGCATTCTAATGTGGAGAATGAGATCAATGCAGAAGGGCAAAGAAAAACTATAACAGCAAAAAATAATACTTATGAAAATATGATGGAACTTAAAAAGGCTTATGATCTTGCACTCTTATTAAAGCAGATATCTAAGGAAAAGCCTGTAGTCTGCAATGATGCTTATTATACAAAAAAAGAGCATTTTCTTGTTGTTACCGGACCAAACCAAGGGGGTAAGACAACGTTTGCGCGAAGTCTTGGGCAGATTGTATATTTTGCCAAAATGGGGTTCCCCGCGCCCTGTGCCCTTGCCTGTA
Source organism: uncultured Lachnospiraceae bacterium (assembly GCA_910585065.1). Classification (GTDB taxonomy): domain Bacteria; phylum Bacillota; class Clostridia; order Lachnospirales; family Lachnospiraceae; genus RGIG4057. The sequence continues at coordinate 22,257 of CAJUCG010000024.1, read as the reverse complement.
TGCCTTATTTTTCTGAGCTGCTCACGCATTTTTCGGTGGAGGAGAGTTTGGAGACTGGGAGGGGAAAACTAAAAGAAGAGCTGACACGGCTTGCGCCGATGATGTGCGAGGGATATCGGAAAAGTTTTGTAATTTTAAATGAACTTTTCACCACCGCCGCCACTTATGATGCTTATATTATGGGAAGGCGTGTAATGGCACACTTTATCAAACAGGATTGTTTTGGTGTCTATGTAACGCATATTCAAGAATTGGCAGAGGAAAAAGGTACCGGGGAGGAATGGGGAAAAGAAAAGAGGCAGCGGACAGAGGAAGGAATGGAAGGAAGAGTAGTCAGTATGGCGGCGTGTGTGGACGAGCAGGATTCTCATATCCGCACTTATAAAATTGTGCGGCGCGCTCCAGAGGGAGTCGGATATGCCTATGCTCTGGTGGAAAAATACCACTTGACCTACCCTGAACTAAAGGAGCGTTTAGTAAGCAGTTTGCGGAACTTAAAATAGGAGCTTATTATTTATGCGGGAAAAATTACATTCTTATCTGCTTGCGCCGGATATTGAACTTACACAGGAATCGGGCTACGAGCAGAAGGACGAGTTAATTAAGGATCTAAATCTCAAGGTGATCTTTCAGGCAGCGAGCCGTCCTGTTTGGAAGGCGGGGGATTCACTTAAAACAGTGGAAAAGGAAGACTTTTACATTTATGATACAATAAAGCGTTTGATGTTAATTCCAGTACTTAATCAGGAAACACTTTTATATCGGCAGAAAGTTGTGGAGATGGCATTATCGCACCGGGGATTGATAAAAAATCTGTATGAGATCGGAGAAAGGGCGGGAAAACTGCTTGAGCAGGGCGGAATTCGAGCTAAGGAACAGCGCGCTCGCAGCGGGGCGGGGAGCGGGGAATTGCTGGGTACTTACGAATTGCTCTGTGGTTTTGTCGGTCTGTTAAAAGAATGTAAATCGCTTTTGGAGGCGGAGGAGGAACTTAACCTTGGGAACGGACTTTATGATTTAAAGGTGCGTTTACAAAAAAATTATCCTGCGGATTTTGCAGCGGGGTTAGACAATGTACTTGCCGATATGGAATTTTTTACCAAGGGCGGAAAAACTTCTTTTGTTGTCGGCGTGGGAGCGGGGATGAAATTTGACCGCATTGCACTCGATGATCTCCGATCAGCTTCCTCGCAGGAGGGAATAAAAAAAACAGAGGGAGCGGGTGGTATCCTGCGGCGGATTTTTCAGACGGGAACGGTTGCGATGACAGAAGAAGAAGTGATTTTAGAAGCAAAACAATTTGAGGCGGAGGCATTTCGGGCAGTAATTGCATGGCTTATGCCATTTTTCAAGGAGATTGCAGAATTCTTTGAGGCATTTCGGGTGCATACTGCATTTTTGCTTGGCTGTGTGCAGCTGGCTGAGCGAATGGAATCCATCGGTCTTTCCTTTGTGTTTCCGACCGTGTGCAAAAATGTAGGAGGAATTCAGTTTTTTGGATTGTATGAGCCAAGCATGGCAATTTTAATGCGGATGCAGCCAGTCTGCAATGCCCTTTCTGCAAATGGATGTAAATTGCTTGTTATTACGGGGGCAAACCAGGGTGGTAAGTCTACGTATCTGCGCAGTTTAGGAGTTGCACAGATCATGATGCAGTGTGGGATGTTTGTCCCTGCGGCGCAGTTTGAGAGCTGTTTGTACCGCAATATTTTCACGCATTTTACCAGGAGGGAGGATCAGTCAATGAATTCGGGGCGGCTGGATGAGGAGCTGCACCGGATGGACGCAATTGTGCGCCAGGTAACAAGGGATTCTTTAGTGCTGCTAAATGAATCCTTTGCGACGACAACGGAGAAGGAGGGATCAGTAATCGCGATGGAACTTGTGTCGGCATTGTATGAAAATGGCGTTTCGATCGGTATGGTAACGCATCTGTTAGCATTTGCGCGGGAACTGTACGCAAAGAGGGAGGAATCCATGGTATTTTTGAGTGCGGAGCGAAAAGAAGATGGCACGCGTACTTACCGGATGGTGGAACAGGCACCGGAAAATACAAGTTTTGGGCTTGATCTGTATGAGGAGCTGGTGGGGAGTGTCCGATAAAATGGCAGGACTATAGTATAATTGCTGCCATATTAACAGAACAGATTTATATAGTTGCAGGAATGCGGATAGTATTTTTTAACTGGTAAAAAAAGGAAATTATATAAAAGAGGGCAGGGGACTATGCAGGAAACAAAAATATACAACAAAAATAATCTATATCAAAAATTTGAGGTATTAAAAACAAACCGCAACAAGCGTTATCGCTATCATGAATTTCTGGTGGAGGGTGTGCGCAGCTTAAACGAGGCAGTGAAAAATAACTGGGAGATTCATTCCTTTTTATATGACAAAACAAATCTTTCCGACTGGGCAAAGGAAATGATTGCAAGTACCCGCACAGAGATGAACTATTGTCTAACTGCTGAATTGATGAGGGAGTTAAGCGGCAAGGAGGATACTTCGGAGTTGATGGCAGTGATTGGAATGCGGGAGGATGAGTTGACTAGAATACCACTGTCAAAAAATCCTTTCCTTGTCCTGTTTGACCGCCCTTCAAACCGGGGAAATCTCGGCACAATGATCCGCTCCTGCGATGCACTCGGTGCGGATATGCTGATTCTTACGGGGCACGCCGTTGACTTGTATGATCCGGATGTGGTCGTCTCGGCGATGGGTTCATTTTTTAATATGCCGGTGGTTCGCATAGAAGATAATACAAAACTTTTTTCCTATCTTGCAGATTTAAAGCGTGAGATCCCAAATTTTACCGTGCTTGGAACCACTGCGCACAGGGAAAAAAATATATGGGACGTGGATCTGAGCGTTCCTTTAATGCTGATGATGGGGAATGAAACCATGGGGCTAAACAAAGCATTTAAGGATGGCTGTGATATTCTTTGTACAATTCCTATGGCGGAGACCTCCTATGCATCCTCCTTTAATGTAAGCTGTGCCGCATCGATTTTGATGTATGAGGTGGTAAGACAGCGGGGGAAAATGTGACGAAAGATTTTATTTGGCTTACCAATTATTTGTTGTGGGTGCAGCAGGCGGTTATATTGTATTGCTTGGGGGGGATAAATTATTTGCTGCAATTGACAACTGCCCTCAAAAGCGGTAAAATTATACAGAAGGACTTGCAAAGGGGTTCTCAGCAAGTTCAGCATAAGTCCACACCGTGCTTGAGGAAATTATGGTAAAACAAATAGAGGCTATTCTGTGAATTATTAGTACTGGGAGGACAAGTGCAAAACTTAAAATCAGAAAAGGAGTTAGGGATATGGCAAAGGTAGTTACGATGGGGGAAATTATGCTCCGTCTGTCCACGCCGGGCAACGAGAAATTTATCCAGGCGGACGAGTTTGATGTCTGCTATGGCGGCGGCGAGGCAAATGTTGCGGTCTCGCTTGCAAATTACGGGCATGACGCGGAGTTTGTGACAAAGGTGCCGAAAAATCCAATCGGGGAATGTGCGGTGGCAGCACTGCGCAAGATGAATGTCGGGACAGGGCATATCGCCCTTGGAGGGGAAAGACTTGGGATTTATTTCCTTGAAACTGGCTCAGCAATGCGCGCATCAAATGTTGTGTATGACCGGGCGCACTCGTCGATCTCTGCGGCGGTGGCAGCAGATTTTGATTTTGACGAGATTTTTAAAGGGGTGGATTGGTTTCACTTTACGGGGATTACTCCGGCAGTTTCGGACGCTGCGGCAAAGCTTACCGAGGAGGCTCTTAAAGCGGCAAAGAAGGCGGGCGTTAAGGTTTCCTGCGACTTAAATTTCCGCAAGAAACTCTGGAGTTCCGAGAAGGCACAGAGGGTGATGACAAATCTTATGCAGTATGTGGATGTGTGCATCGGAAACGAAGAGGACGCGGAGAAGGTGCTTGGCTTTAAGCCGGGCAATACCGATGTGACAAGCGGTGATCTGGAGCTTTCGGGCTATCAGGATATTTTTAAACAGATGGTTGAAAAATTTAATTTTGAGTATGTGATAAGTTCCCTGCGCGTCAGCCATTCGGCTTCGGACAATGGCTGGTCTGCGTGCATCTACAAGCGCGATACCAAAGAATTTTACCATTCGCGCGAGTACCATATCACACCGATTGTAGATCGTGTGGGCGGGGGTGACTCGTTTGCGGCAGGGGTTATCTGTGGAATGCTTGACGGCAAAGATTTTAAGGAGGCATTAGAATTTGGTGTGGCAGCTTCCGCTCTAAAACATACTATTCCGGGTGATTTCAACCTGGTATCCCGCGCAGATGTCGAAAATCTTGCGGGCGGCGACGGCTCAGGAAGAGTTCAGCGATAATTGTGAAGGAAATCACTAAGCTCGAAAATACTTCGCTGAGTGATTTCTTTGCGCTGGGCGGATACAATGGCTGTTCCGCACGGTTTTTTGAGAATAGATAGCAGAAATGGAGGAGCTTTTTATGGAATTAAGAACTGCATCATCCCCAAGGGATGTGAAACATTATACGACGGACAGGCTGCGCGAGGAGTTTTTGATTGACGATCTCTTCGCGCCGGATGAAATTAAGCTTGTGTACAGCCATATCGACCGCATTATTACGGGTTCGGCGGTTCCGGTAAAGGGAACACTTATGCTTACAGCGGGTGAGGAGCTTCGGGCAGAGTATTTTTTGCAGCGTCGAGAGATGGGGATAATCAATATCGGCGGCGACGGAATTATTGTGATTGACGGGAAGGAATACCGGGTAAACTATAAAGAGGGAATGTACATTGGTATGGGTGCGAGGGATATTTCCTTTGCAAGTGCGGATGCGGAAAATCCTGCGAAATTTTATTTAAACAGTGCCCCGGCGCACAAAACTTATCCGACGGTTTTAATTCGTCAGGAGGGTGAGGCAGCGCAAGGCGTTGTGATTGTAAAACCGGAAAATAAGGTGGAGCTTGGCTCGCTTGAGGAGTCGAACCACCGGGTAATCTGCAAGTATATCCTGCCGGGGCAGGTTGAGAGCTGCCAGCTTGTGATGGGGATGACAAAGCTGATGCCAGGTTCGGTGTGGAATACAATGCCTTGTCATACGCATGATCGCCGGATGGAGGTATACTTGTATTTTGATATGCCGAAGGACGCGCTTGTTTTCCACTATATGGGTGAGCCGAGCGAAACAAGACATATTATTATGCGCAACGAGCAGGCGGTGATCTCACCGAGCTGGTCGATCCACGCGGGTTCTGGCACACAGGCCTACACCTTTATCTGGGGGATGGTTGGCGAGAACCAGGAATTTACGGATATGGATGGCTGCGCAATGCAGGATCTGCGCTAAAAGTGCATAGCAGATATACGGCAGATTTTACAGGGGATCTGTGCCGCACGGCAAAGTTACGGGAAGGGATGGAGAATTAGCATGAGAGATTTTGTGATTACAGCAGATTCAAACTGCGATCTGCCGCAGGAATATGTGAACGCAAACCAGATTGGTATTATTCCGCACTACTATGATATCGATGGGGTGACTTACGGCGACGAGAAGAATTTAACTCCCAAAGAATTTTATGATCTGATGCGTGCAGGGAAAATGCCGACAACGATGGCAAGCAATCCGGCAGTGATCCGGGATACTTTTAAGGTCTATGCGGACCAGGGGGTTGATGTGTTGCATTTTAGTTTTTCCTCGGCATTAAGCGGCGGACACAGCAATGTGGTCTGCGGTGCGGAGGAGATCTGCGAGGAAAATCCAGGAATGAAAATCCGCGTTGTCGATACATTAAATGTGTCGCTTGGCGAGGGCATGGTCGTAATGAAGGCAGTGCGCATGAAGAGAGAGGGAAAAAGCCTTGATGAGATTGCGGACTGGGTCGAGGCACACAGACAGGAATTTTGTGTTTATTTTGTGGTGGATGATCTGTTTCATCTGCACCGGGGCGGCAGGCTCTCAAAGACCACAGCCATTGTGGGGAGTGTGCTGAATATCAAGCCTGTTTTGATTGTGGACGCGGAGGGCAAATTAGTAAATAACGGCACTGCACGCGGACGTAAGAAGGCACTCAATGTGATTATTGACCGCGCTGTCGCCAGTATGGGAACAGAGTATCTTACGGATGACTGGGATTTGTGCGTGGTACATGGGGACGCGCCGGAGGACGCAAAGATGGTTGCCGATGTGTTAAAGGAAAAAACGGGGAAAAACGTAATGATAAATACTGTAAGCCCAAGTATCGGAGCGCACGCAGGTTCGGGGGCACTCGGAATTCTCTGCATGGGAAAAAACCGCGGGTAGAAGGAAAGATTGTTAAGGATATTACAAAAGCCCTGTTTGGCTCTAAAAGGTCGGACAGGGCTTAAAAATATTCTGCAGAGGGAGCGGAAAAAATGGCGATGGTAGGAATTGACCTTGGAACGACAAACAGCCTTGCAGCAATCTGGAAGGACGGAAAAGTTTGTCTGATTCCGGATGAATCCGGAAATTATATGATACCAAGTATTGTGGCAGTGGATATGGAGGGAAATATTTTGACGGGGTATGCGGCGAGGGAGGAAGAACTGCTTGCCCCGGAGCGTTGTGCCTCAAATTTTAAGCGTTTTATGGGCACGGAAAGATGCTATGATCTCGCGGGACAAAAATTTTTGCCGGAAGAACTTTCCGCGCTGGTGCTAAAAAGAATTAAGGAGGCAGCAGAAAATTTTTTGGGCGGGGAAATTACGGAGGCGGTGATCAGTGTGCCCGCGTATTTTAATAATGACCAGAGATATGCGACAAAACTTGCGGCGGAACTTGCCGGAATTAGGTGTGAGCGGATAATCAATGAACCTTCTGCGGCAGCACTTACCGCTCGAGGGGAGGAAATTTTTGGAAAATCGCCAAAAGAGGCATCGGAACAATATCTTTTAGTCTTTGATTTTGGGGGAGGAACCTTGGATGTCTCCGTAGTTGACTGTTTTGAGAATATTGTGGAGATCACGGCGATCACCGGGGATAATCACCTGGGAGGCACGGATTTTGACGAGGCGATCGCCACCGCATTCTGTAAGGAGAATAATCTTGACTGGCAGGAGCTTAGCGAGAAGGAGAAGACCACACTCAAGTTTGAGAGTAAACTCTGCAAGGAGGCATTATCTGTGCAGAAGGAGGTGAAAATGTTCTATCCGCAGGACGGGAGAAATCTTTCGATGGAGCTGACGGTGGAGAAGATCTTTGCCCTTGCACCGGGGTTGTTTAGACGAATGAAAAACCTTGTTTTGCGGGCGGTTTCTGATGCGGGATTACAGCTTACTGATATCACACAGGTGCTGCTTGCCGGGGGTTCTTCCCGTATGCCTGCGGTGCAGATCTTTTTAAGCCGTCTTTTCGGAAGAGAAATCTGTGTGGGAGGTGATCCGGATTTTTTGGTTGCGCGGGGGATTGGACTCTATGCCGCAATCAAGGAGAGGAAGGAAGAGGTAGGGGATATTCTTATGACGGATGTCTGTCCGTTTTCGCTTGGTGTGCAGGTGCAGGGCGATCTTGCGGATGGTAAGAGCAAGATGTGCATGATGATTGAGCGCGATAATATTCTGCCCTGCCGCGTGACAAAGCATTTTGTTACGGCCTCGGAATTTCAGGAGGAAATCAACATTGTAATTTATCAGGGGGAGAATTATCATCCCGAACAGAATCTTAAAATTGGGGAACTTTATTTGCCAGTGCCAAAAGCTCCTGCGGGAAAAGAGGGTGTTTTTGTAACCTTCACCTATAATATCAATGGAATTTTGGAGGTCTTTGTGGAGAGCGATTCAACTGGAGAGAAAAAGAGTGCTACCCTAGTTAGCGGACTCCGGCAGTTTTCGGCGGAAAAACTTTTTGAAAAAAGGGAATGGCTCTTAGCGCAGCAGCATCTTTTGTGGGAGGAAGAGGAGCGAAAAGCAATCCTTTTAATGGCAAAACGACTGTTTGCACAGACATCAGGAACACGCAGGGAGTATGTGGATCAAATAATACAGTATTATAATTATGCATGGAAAAGTAAATCGCCGGTTCAGATTCGAAAGGCGGGAAGAAGAGTGCTGCAAGAACTGATTGCATTGGATATGCAATTAAGACAGTCCATATTTGACGAGAAGATATTTGGGGAAAAATTTAGGGAAGAAGAGGAAATTTAGTTTTTCTGTACTTTGGGGAGTGAGGTGATCACTCCCCGAATTTGGCTAAAGGGCAGTCATTTCTTTTTTGTTGCGGCATAGTGACGATAGCAATATAAGTCCCTGCACGCCGTATTTAAAAAATTCTCATTGTAGCCCGGCTTACCGTTGAGTACGGGGAAGACGGCAGCCTCAAATTTCCAGGAAATCAGATCGTAAAAGATCGGGTGTGTCAGGCGGCAGAGGAAATTTTCTTTTTTTCGGTACAGAAGCACTTCATCTTGTAAAAAGCAGAAAGCATCCCCCGGCACAGCCTCTTTCTCGTGCTTTTGCGTGACGAGAAGAAAATTAAAATGGGTCATGGTTCTTGCGATTCTAGTAAGGAAATCAAATCCGGAAGAATCAAAGAAAAGGTTTCCCCAAATTTTCTCAACTTCTTCGATACCCACTGGCGCAGCACTTTCTATGTTGTGCAAAAGCTCAAGTTTTCCCTCACTTAGAGCGGGGATGGGGAAGATTTCTTTGAGATAGGATTCCCCAATATGATCCGCTTCCCAGAGAAGTTCCTTTTGATAGCGTTTTTCGTATTCTGGAAAATAAAATTCTGTAGTCAGATATGAAATGCTGTCCATCTCAAAGGCGGAGGAACCCTCAAAGTTTTCCCGAAGTAATTTCCAGGCATCGTAGTGCATTATGCAGGGAACGGAAAAAAAGCCATTGTGCCGGGGAAGAAGCCAATTTTTAAAGTCCTGGAAAAAAATGGGGCGACAGATAATCTTTTTCCAGTCCTTTTTTGTAAAATAGCGGTTTTTAATTCGGTCAAGGCGGAGGGAAAGCGGCAAATAGCAGGCATTATATATATAATTTTCGGCGATATTATTGTCTAATAAATTGATAAAATCGCGGGCAAAATTCCGGCGAAGCTTCGAGAGCTTATGAAATTCTTTGCGCCCTTTGACAAACTGATGGAATATTTCGCGATCTTTTGAAAATTGTCCCAAAAGCGTGGCATCCAAAAATTTAGTCAGGAGGTCATAGATAAACTCTTTCCATGGAATTTCCTCGTCAAGAAGCAGTTTTGCAGCAGTTTCGGAAAGTGATATTTTGTCCGGGTCAGAAGTATTATTTTGGCTTGTGTCAAGAACCGAATCATCTGCAAAAAGAAATTTCGAATATATTTTTTGGCAGAAGGCCACAATGCGGCGTGCCTCTTTACAGCTTGACCAAAGTTTAAGATCTTGTATATATTCACTGTGCTTTGGGTGGTGGTAAAGAAGGGATTCAACTTTGATAAGCAAAAGTTGTTCCGGAGTTTTTTGTGGATTTTCTTTTTTATCGGAAAAGAAATTGTAGGCTATACAGAGGGCAAAATATAATTCCTGCCGGATACCATCACGTAAATTTAGTGTTTCCTCGGATAGAAAATGATATAGTTCGGTGAGGAAAGATAGGGTATTTTGTACTCTGTAAAAATCGGGATGACATATTATGCAATTCCAATCCAGTATTTTCCAGGTACTCCAAGGGATCTTAAGAATTTTTTTCTTTTCCGACAGGGAGAGAATTTCCATATTTATTTCAAAATCGTCGATAATGCCCTGTTCCGCGTTGGTAATGCGAAGCGGCATGGAGTCCGTTTCCAGGGATATCTCATCATAGCGGCATTGGTAGTAGAGCAGTTGTATCGGCTCGCAGCAGTTTTGAATGGAAAAATTGAGACCAAGAAGATCGTCGAGGAAACTGGTAAAGGAATTGGAAAAATTTTCCTCCTCTTTTTTTGATTCCCCATGGTTCGGGGTGGGAGGATGAATCTTCCTTGTTTCCGATAGATCAGAGACTGGGCGATTTTTAGTTTCTTCGGGAAAGATAAGTTGCGCAGATGTCTGCAAGTCTTCTTTGGATAACTGCGCACTTTTATTTTCTCCAGCCGAGAGTGCAAGTTTATACGCTTCATGCAGGCGGGAGAATTCTTCCGGATGGGTTTCGACATGGTATATCCTGCTTAGATTTGCGTAAGCATGGCGGATCTCGGCACGACTTGCCTCTTTGTTTAAGTTTAATATTTTAAATGCTTCCTGTAATAGCATTCACCGCTCCTCCCTAGAATAGAAATCTTTTCCTGATAAATTATAGTAGCGGTCAGATTTTTTTGCAATAGAAAATTTTTGAAGGATCTCAAATTTTAGAAATTTCACAAGATATTTCTTGAAATATTCGAAGGGAAACGATATACTATAGAAAGCGTGTCTTTTTCCATGAAAAATCTGGCGCGCAGAAATAAATTTTAGGAAGGATTTCTTTCCATGTATAAGCTGATTTGTAAAGACGGGAACGCGAAACGCGGGGAGTTTGCGACAGTACACGGGGTAATCCAGACACCAGTTTTTATGAATGTCGGGACGGTCGGCGCGATTAAGGGAGCTGTTTCCACAATGGATCTAAAAGAGATCGGGACGCAGGTCGAGCTGTCAAATACTTATCATCTCCATGTCAGACCGGGAGACGAGGTGGTGAAAAAGCTTGGCGGGCTGCACAAATTTATGGTGTGGGACAGGCCAATCTTAACGGATTCTGGCGGGTTTCAGGTTTTTTCACTCGCAGGGCTTCGAAAGATAAAAGAGGAGGGGGTATATTTTAACTCCCATGTGGATGGGCGCAAAATTTTTATGGGTCCGGAGGAGAGTATGCGCATCCAGTCAAATTTAGCCTCCACTATTGCAATGGCGTTTGATGAGTGCGCGCCGCATCCCTGCACAAGGGAATATATGGAAAACTCTGTTGCTCGCACCACGCGCTGGCTTGCCCGCTGCAAAGGGGAGATGGCGCGCTTAAACAGCCTTGAGGATACGCTAAATAGGCAGCAGATGCTTTTTGGGATCAATCAGGGCGGCACATTTGAGGATCTCCGGATTGAACATGCAAAGAGAATTTCCGAGTTTGATCTTGACGGCTATGCAATTGGCGGTCTGGCAGTTGGGGAGTCGCACGAGGAGATGTACCATATTATTGAAAAGACCGTTCCCCATCTGCCGGGGGATAAACCGGTCTATCTGATGGGGGTGGGCACCCCAGCCAATATTCTCGAGGCGGTGGATCGCGGCGTGGATTTCTTTGACTGTGTGTATCCGGCAAGAAACGGCAGACATGGCCATGCCTATACAAACCATGGCAAGATGAATCTGATGAACGCAAAATATGAGTTGGATTCAGAACCAATTGAACCGGGCTGCCATTGTCCTGCCTGCCGCCACTACAGCAGGGCGTATATTCGCCATCTGCTCAAGGCAAAGGAAATGCTGGGATTAAGATTGCTCGTAACGCACAATCTTTATTTCTATAACAAGATGATGGAGGAGATACGGCAGGCAATCGAAAAAGGGGAATATGCTCAGTACAAGAAGAGGAAACTCGCAGGCTTTATGGAGGGCGGGGAAGCATAAAGGATGGCTCCTTTGCCACAAAAAATTTTCAGGTCGAAGACCGGAATGGAGGATTTTATGAATTTATTATTTTTGACGGACGGTGCTGCAGCTGCAGGAACACCCGGGGCGGGGATGTCCATTGTGTCCATGGTGATCTATCTTGTAATTATTGGCGCGGTATTTTATTTTCTGTTGATCCGCCCGCAGAAAAAGCAGCAAAAGCAGATGGACGCGCTGGTTAGTTCCCTTGAGATTGGTGACAGCGTACTGACCACCGCAGGTTTTTATGGCGTGGTGATCGATGTGATGGAGGAAGTGATTGTTGTGGAATTCGGCAATAACAAAAACTGCCGCATCCCAATGAAGAAGACAGCGGTGGTGGAGGTTGAAAAGCCGGAGGGGGCTACGCCAACGGAGACGAAAGAGAAGAAATAGAGATAACTAAGGAGGTAAATTACAATTGGAGAAAAACAAAACTCCCATATCGCGGATTTAGTGCTGTGGTATGGGAGTTTTTAGACGGATATCGACCAGGTGCATTCCCAAAGTACCCTTTATATTTCAGGAAAATCTAAATCTGATTACCTTCCAGGATTCAATAAGGGGAAAAAAGATACATACTATTATTCATCAGCTCAAAAGATTATAGGGAGTTAGTTTTATCTAACCCCTTGCCTTTTCCAATTCCCACAATATTTCTTCCGGTATCCTCAAATTTCCCCTCCCGACTCCGATCTCAATATCCGGCTTGTTGGCACCGTGAAAATCCGATCCGCCGGTTATCAGCAGATCAAATTTTATGGCGAGCTTGCGCAGAAATGCCTCATCCATTCCCGTGTTTTTGGAGTAGATGGTTTCAATCCCCATCAATCCTTCGCCCTTTAGTTTTTTTACCAGCTCCCGCACCCCGTCCGCGTCGAGATGGTAGAGCAGAGGGTGCGCGAGTACGGGAATGCCGCCCGCCATACGAATTAGGCGGATGGCGGTGTCCGGCATCATATATTCGCGGCGCACATAGTAGGGGGTGGTGCTGTCAAGGTATTTGGAAAATGCTTCCTCCCATGTTTTTACGTACCCTTTTGCCAGGAGATGGCGCGCGAAATGTGCGCGGGTAACCACCGTTTCATCCGTGCCAAAGAGCAAGTCTTCCATCGTAATCTCAAGTCCCGCATCCTGAAGGTTTTTTACCATTTTCTCGTTGCGCTTATCACGCGCTTTCAGAGCGGCATTTAAGGCATCTAAAAGTGCGGGATTTTCCGTGTCAATAAACAGTCCCAAAATATGAATATCACGGTTTTTGTAGTCGGCGGAAATCTCCACACCGGAAACGACGCGAAGTGATATGCCGGATACAGATAATTTTTTTGCCGCCGCACACGCCTCAAAGACCCCCGCCACACAGTCGTGATCAGTAAGAGCAATCGCGCTAAGCCCGCGCTCTGCCGCGCGGGAAACCACCTCGGACGGGCTTAGTGTGCCATCGGATTTGTTGGAATGTACGTGTAAGTCAATATAACCCATAAAAACCTCCTTGTATTCTGCCTCTTTCCTATGCATAGATACTTTAAAATTTTCATATATTTCAATGGAATTTGTTTTTGAAATCAGGAGTGGCTTCTGTTTTCAAAAACATGACAAGTATAGCACATTTTAAGGAAAAGGGGAAGAAGAATGGAAAAGAATATGACTGGCGGGTTGCAGGCAATGCATTTTGTAAAAGCATTTATTATGTCGGCACTGATCACAGCAATGCTTTTATTTTTATGTGCGTTCCTGGTGCTAAAGAGCGGGATGGAAGAAAAGACACTGGGAATTATCCTGGCGGCGGTGGATGCAATCGGAGTATTTATCGGGGGACTTTATCTGGGAAAAAAATCGGGGAAACAAAAATTTTTGTGGGGATTGATCTTCGGAATTTTGTATTTCCTTGTCTATCTGTTGCTTTCCTTTTTGATCAGCGGTCCAACGCTCACCATCCCAGGGGCAATCAAATCCTTTGCAGTAATGGCAGCGGGCGGAATGATTGGCGGAATGGTAAGTTAGTACATAAACAAATTTTAATCGAAAAGGGAGGTTTTCCTGCTCACCGCGCGGAGCGTGTGTTGTGTCAGCAACTGTCCTTTATGTGTGTTTACACATATTTACACTATCATGCATATATAAAAGGGAGGCTGTTTTGCACAGCTTCCCTTTTTGAACCTATCTTGAGTTTTACTCGTTGGATATCGGTGTCGATGGTGTTGGCTCGGTGCTAGGAGAAGGGGTTTTTGTTGGCGAAGGGGTTACTTCCCCCTCCTTCTCATTTGCCGTATCCTCTGTCTCATTTGCCGCATCATCATTTTCCGGGAGTTCAATCAGTTGGTCATATGTATCTTGATCCACTACAGTAACTTTGCAGAAATCAAATTTCCCATTATCAATCATTGCGAACACATAGGTATCGCCCTCCGATTTCGCCGTGATCTTGCCAGTGCTTGTCACTGTGGCAATCTCCGTGTCGGAGGAGTAAAACTTTACGGCCTCGGCTGTATTATACGGAAGTAAGATAGTCTTTAGGGTCATGCGTTTCCCGACCGCCAATACAATTTCGGATTTTGTCCATTTCACACTGATTGCAGGGGGACCAACCGTAACCTCGCAAGTCAGGGAAGCCACTGTTTTTAGCCCGTCCTTTACGGTGACAGTGATCACAGCAGTGCCATTTGCGATGCCGCAGACCACTCCCTCTTCGTCCACAGAAGCGATCGAGGAGTCACTTGACTTAAAGCTTGCCTTCTGGTTCCCCGAAAGGTTGTAAACCTTTAGTGTGTACTCGGTATCCTTGACTAAAGCCTTCGTCTTAACATTCAACTTAATCTCAGCTTGCGTTTCCGGCTGTGTGTCGGCACTCTCCGTCACTTCCTTGGAAAATGCGGTGATCGCCGGGTTTCCTGCCGAAAACAGAGCAAAGAAAAATACAAAACCGAGGACAATGATACATTTTTTTAAAAAAGTTTTCATTGCAATGCCTCCTGATCAGAATTTCTTTGCGTCACATCCATCTATAGTTTAGTATATGTTTATGTCAGAACAATGGCAACTAGAAAAAAAAGAGCGGCAGACGCGCTTATTTTCTTGTATGTTTGTGGATTTTATGGTAATATTTGAGTAAACGAAGGATACAAAGAGGAGGATGAGAGGGTGAAAGAGGGAGAATTAAAAAATCGGAGAATTATTGTCAAAAGCGTGGAAGATGACACTGTTCTTGCAGATACGGCGATCCTTCGCTTTAACAGCGTTTCCAATTCGGTTATGATTCGCGCTGACAGCCTTTCACAAAAAAAATTTTGCAATATATCTGCCATAATTTTTGCGGAGAAATGCCTGTATGAGGTTCGCGGTACCATCCGCAGGGCGGTGGTGGGAAATGAGGTGGAAGTCTATCTTGGAAAGAGCAGGAAGAAGGAAAGCCGCACAAGAACCCGATATCCGGTTGCCATCGAGGGGGATATCCGGGGAGTATATCTTGATGAGAGGGAAATTCCACTGCATAGGAAGATACAAGTAAAAATTGTCAATATGAGTGCGAGCGGGATTTTATTGAGTGCGGATATGGGGTATTTCAATATTGGGGAAGTGTTTTCGCTGGCACTGAAAACACCGCAGGGCGCATTAGAACTGCGCTGTGAGATTGTGAGAATACAAAAAAGTAAGGGCGTTTATAGCACCAAAAGAAAAGGCGTATTGGGTGGCGCATTGCAGGAGGAATATGGGTGTCGGATAAGAGAAGCTCATTTTGAAAAGGGAAAGGAGCAAGAATAATATGGATTCCGAAAATATGAAAATATTTCCGGTGGAATATCTCTGGGACGGCTATGTATTGAACAATGATATTTTTAATCAGACAGGCGCAGTCAAACTTCTCCCAAAAGGGGAAAAGATTGTCAAATCAAAACTAGATAAACTTTTATGTTACTTTGGAAATGATAAGAATATCATGGTTTATAAGGATACGTATATTGATCTGATTTCCGACGACCATGTACCTTTAAATGTCCGTCAGAAAATGACGGAACAGAGTGTGGGATATTCGGAATTACAGCAGGATGTGGACAGTTTATTTCACCGGACAGATCTGAATTCCTGGCTGAGCAGCGAAAGTGTGGAACCGTTGGCGGAGGAGATCACACAGAAGCTTATTGATTTTGATCAAATTACGATATTTTCCTGCATCAGCTTTCCGAGACCGATGGATGAAGGGCTTCAGCGTCATTCGCTCAATGTGGCACTTTTAAACGGGATGCAGGCGGAATGGCTGGGACTTGGGATGAAGGAAGTGAAATTATACGCGCTCGCCGGACTTTTGCACGATATCGGCAAAACCATGATCCCGGAAGAAATCCTAAATGCACCTCGGAAATTGACATCGGAGGAACTTGCAGTAATGAGAGAACATCCCGTCCACTCCGACCATCTCTTAGGAACGCGCTTTGATGATTCGGTTCGGTTAGCGGCAAGGCAGCACCATGAAAAATTGGATGGTTCGGGGTATCCGGACGGAATTTCCGGGGATGCGATCGGAATGTGTGCGCGCGTCACGGCAATCTCAGATATTTTTGACGCGATGGTTTCCGCGCGCAGTTACAAGGATGCGAGACTGCCACTAAATGTTTTAACTATGTTTTACGACGAGGAGTTCAAAGGGCTTGACCGCCGCTTAGTTATGCTTTTTCTTAAAAATATGCGCGCGAAATATACGGATCATGAGGTGATGATGTCGGATGGGAAAAAGGCTGTGATCCGTTATATTCCGCCAAATGACACTGCCCATCCGATCGTGCAGAGGGGGGAGGAAATGCGCCAGGCGGATAAAGAGTGGTACTGTAAAAATATGGTAACTATTTTATAGAGCAATTGGAAATTTGAAAAAATTGTGAAACATCTTGTAATTCGTGCAATCTCCGAATATAATAAAGCTGTTGTTGGCATACTGTTACTTAAGAATTGTCCAGTTTATCGAAAACTTTGTAGTCCCATTTTCGCGCAATTTGGCGCAGGGTACTATATTTCCAGTGTAAAATTGTGCGGCGGGAAAGGGAAACTGTAAAGCAGGAAGGAGAATAGGGATGCAATACATATTGATTGCTGACGATAACCCGGATATTACGGATGTGTTATCTGAATATACAAAGAAGGAAGGCTACGAAGCCGTACTTGCGGCGGACGGTGAGGAGGCACTGCGCCTTTTTGAAAAATACTCTCCCGCTGTAGTGCTTCTCGACGTAATGATGCCGAAGATGGATGGCTATGCAGTCTGCCGCGAGATAAGAAAAACTTCCGATGTGCCAGTGATTTTAATTACGGCGCGCGGGGAGGATTTCGAAAAAATTATGGGACTCGATATCGGAGCGGACGATTATATTGTAAAGCCGTTTAGTCCAAGTGAGGTGATGGCCCGCGTGCGTGCAGTTCTGCGCCGCATGGTGAAGAAACCGCAGGAGAGTGATTCAACTAATAAAAATGTATTAGTTGTGGCAAACCTCACCATTAACCTCGATGAGTACGCGCTCAGCATCGATGGGCGGCGGATGACCATGACCAAAAAAGAGATTGAGACAATGTGGACACTTGCAAGCAATCCAAACAAAGTGTTTACCAGAGACAATCTGCTCGACAGTCTTTGGGGATATGATTATTATGGGGATACCCGCACTGTGGACTCCCATATCAAACGTCTGCGTGCGAAATTAGATACTGTGGAACATCCTGCCTGGTCGATTCAGACGGTCTGGGGTGTGGGTTATAAATTCGAGATAGAAGGATAATGGTAAAATAGAACTTTGTGGTGTTGGATGCGATGGAAAAAAAGTATAAAAAAAGAAAAATTGGCAGAAATCTGCTGCTGATAAAAACATATTTTTATTTCGCACTGATGGCGATCATTATGGCGACGATGGTCAGCGCGATCTTTTTGAGTACCTATCAGCGCACCATGCGCAGACAGTACCGTCAGCAATTAGAGGAATATGCCGATAAAATTTCCAGCCGTTTCCAGGAATTTATTGCAAATGAGGATTATGCAAGCTGTTTAAGCTATCTTGAAATTTTGACCGAGATCGGAAATTATGAGATCTGGTCGATCGCAAATCCCTATGCCAGCGAACCGATGAACCATTTGATGGCGACAATGGAATTTGTGGATGTGAATCAGGAAGATTATACAAATCTAATCTATTCCGCATTTTTGGGCAAGGAGCGTTTTTTGACCAGTTATAGTGAAATTCACGGCTGTACAATGATGTCCGTGGGAGTGCCCGTTATTGGCAATAACGGGGAGATCTGCGGCGCACTTCTTATCAATATCTCAATGGAAACGCAGGATGAGGCGATTGCCAACGGGAAAGAGATGATTTTCTACAGCGTGTTAGTGGCACTCGTAGTCTCGGTGTTCGTGGCATTTTTGTTTGCAGGGCGGCTCTCAAAACCAGTGCTTTTAATGAGGGATACCGCAAGAATGTTAGCGCAGGGAGCATATGATGAGAAGACAGGGATAAAGCGCAGGGATGAGATCGGAGAGCTGGCGCGCACGATCGATTCGCTGGCGGATAAATTGGCAAAAAATGAAGAGATTCGCAATAATCTGGAGCAGATGCGCATGGATTTCTTTGCGAACGTTTCCCATGAACTGCGCACACCGATCACCGTGATTCGCGCATATACGGAAACACTTGTGGACGGCGTGGTAACGGATGAGGAGAAAGTGCGCCAGTATTACGATCGTATGCTTCTTGAATGCAGGCGCATGGAGCGTTTGGTGGGTGATCTTTTGCTGCTCTCCAAAATGCAGAACCCAGATTTTATGGTGGAGAAGGAACCGGTCAACCTGATGGAAGTCTTTGCGGAGTTAAAGCGGAGTGCTGGGGCGATCGCCGCGGAGAAGGGAATTCATATTTGCATTGAACACGAAAAAGAAATCTATATGATGGAGGGGGACTATGACCGGCTTCGCCAGATGTTCCTTGTGATTTTTGACAATGCAATTAAGTTTTCGCCGGAAAATTCAACTGTTTATGTGACCTTCTCCGAATTTGCAGAGGAAAATAAACCATATGTGCGCGTGTCCATCCGGGATGAGGGAGTCGGGATCTCTGCGGAGGAACTGCCCAATATTTTTGAGAAGTTTTACAAGTCAAAATTAAGGCAGAATGCAAAGGGTACGGGACTTGGACTTGCAATAGCAAAGCAGATTGCCCTAAAGCATGGCAGCGATATTCGAGTAAAGAGTGAGATCGGAAAAGGAACAGAATTTATTTTTGAATTTGCAATGCTGCTGCCGGGGGCGGGAGATGTCCTTGCGGCAGCAAAAGAAGAGTAAAATTTTAAAAGAAATTAGGAGTTTTTGGAATTTAGAAAATTTGGACAAATATACCAAAAAATCACTGAAAAAATGCAAAAAACTCCTTGATTATTTAGGCAATTTGGGGTATAATAAAACCATCCTGAGGTGTACGGTAGCTCTTGTAGTTTTGAACCTACAGTACTTTAAAAGGGATTCCTATATCGTTGAGTGGATGTCAGGCCTCCGAATGCGCAGTGGAAGACAGCAAGCTCAATTGCGGTTACCCACCTAGCATTTGCTAGGAGTCAAAACACAGGAGTCGGCATTTTGGGGCTTACAAAAAGAAGCCTTGGTGGTTTACTTTTGGGCGGGATCAAGTGATCCCGCTTTTTTATGCGCACGCCGATTAGTGGAAACCACTGAAGTGGCACATCGGCGGCGCAGCGAGTAGGAGCAAAAAACGCCTCCTACCCGATCGTATACAGGGGCACGAGTGGAAGGTAGTTGCTGAAGAAGTAATAAAATTAAATAGAGAAAGAGGGAAGGAAATGGGATATCGCTATGAGACACATTTACATACAAAGGAAGTCAGTGCCTGCGGGCACACCCATGCAAAGGACTATATAAAATTTTATCAGGATCACGGCTATGATGGGATTATTTTTACCGATCATTTTTTTAATGGAAATTGCGGGGTTTCGCGCGATCTGCCCTGGGAAGAGCGCGTTGACGCATTTTGCAGGGGGTATGAACTGGCGAAGGAGGAAGGGGATCGGGCGGGGCTTTTAGTGCTTTTTGGCTGGGAGTTTAATTTTGAGGGCGACGAATATCTAACTTATGGCTTGGATAAGGCATGGCTTAAAGCACACCCAGAGATTATGGAGGATACAAGAGAAGCGTACTACGACCGGATACATCGGGCGGGCGGTCTTGTGGTGCAGGCGCACCCGTACCGCGAGCGAAACTATTTAAATGCCGTGCGGTTAAATCCGTATTTTGTGGATGCGGTGGAGTATATCAATATCGGAAACCAGCCGTATATGGATGACCTTGTTCCAGAATATGCAAAGAAATATGGACTGCCGATGACCGGGGGAACAGATATGCATAATATTGAGTGGGGACAGACTCCTTCCGGTATTGAAACTGAAGAAAAATTAACCTGCATCGGGGACTTTGTAAGGCTTGTGCGCTCCGGGAAGGGATTTTCCCCGATTGTTGTACCGGGACGGGTAAATAAGCCGGGGCAGGATCTGGAATTTGATATTATGAAATATGAAAAAAATGGAAGATTTACCTTATATAAGAAAGATGAGATGTAAAGATAGAAGAGTATTATCTGATTCAGGACATGAAAACCTTTAGTTTTTCCGCTGAAAATCCTACCGGGGTAAGGAAAGGCACGCAAGATTTTGAGATGATGAGGAAAGGATAAAAATGCAAATATATTTGGAATTAAGAAAAAGTAATAATTGCATAAATTACGAAAATATGTTATACTGGCAACAGGTAGCAAAATTTTGCTTAAGACATTTCCTAGTACAGAATAGGAGGGGATGGAGTGGACGGCAGAGAAATCAAAAGAATTGCAATCAGCGAGGCAGCACCGGGCATGATCACAGCACAGGATATTTATTCTAGGACGGATCAGTTGATTCTGATGAAAGATACTGTGCTTGGCGCGGATTCGATTGCAAAGCTAATGTTTTACTCAGTGGGGGGAATCTGGGTATACGCGAAGGAAGGACAGGAGTTTAAGGAGGATGCCTACACACAGGCTCTGCGCAAGGGGACGGATTTCCACGAGTTTCAGGATGTGTATGGGGATGTAGTAAAATCTGTGCGGGGGATGCTTGAACAGTTTATGCTCGGCGAAAAACCGATCAACTCCGAACTTCTCTTTGACGGCGTGGGAAAGATAATCGGGGAGGCGAGAAGCAACGCGCATATCTTCAATATGCTCCACTGTATCCGCGACAGCGAGGATATGGTATTTGAACACTCAGTCAATGTAGCGTTAATTTGCAATGTCTTTGCTGACTGGATGCATCTGGCGGAGGAGGACAAGCAGGTACTTACCGTGGCGGGACTTTTGCATGACGCGGGCAAGCTTTTAGTTCCGGAATGCATCTTAAATAAGCCAGGCAGACTTACCGACGAGGAATTTGATATTGCAAAGATGCACGCGGAGAGCGGCTATGAAATTCTAAAGAACGCAGAGATTGACGAGAGGATTAAGACGGCAGCACTTGATCATCATGAACGCTTTGACGGATCTGGCTATCCAGCGGGAAAATCAGGCGGTGAGATTGACATGATGTCGAGTATTGTCGGGATTGCTGATGTGTATGATGCAATGACAAGCAGACGGATTTATCGCGGCGCGCTCTGCCCATTCGATGTGATCCGCGTCTTTGAGGAAGAGGGCATGAACCTCTTTAATCCGAGATATCTCCTTCCGCTTTTGGGAAAGATGGCGGAAACTTATATTCACCATACCGTGCAGCTCTCGGACGGCAGCAAGGGGGAGATTGTTATGATCAATCCATTTTCCCTCGCCTCGCCAGTGGTGCGCGTGGACTCCACATTTGTTGATTTGGCAAAAAATGAAGCATTAAAGATTGATGCAGTCCTGTAAAGACTGCATCATCTTTTTGCAAAACTAAAACAGCGGGAGTTCGGTGCTGTGCAGGACGGATGCGGAACTAAAAATCAGCAGGAGTCCGGAACAGCACCAGAAGGAAACTGTGCAGCAGAGCGAAGAAGTTTCCTTCCAGGTAAGGGTGCTGTGCAGGACGGATGCGGAACTAAAAATAGGGAGGTAAAACAAATGGACTCGAGGGCAGAGAAGGCGGGCGAACTTTTTATGGAGGGCTGCAATTGTTCGCAGGCTGTATTCGTGACCTATGCGGATCTCTATGGTTTTGACCGGGAAACGGCAATGCGGATCGCAGCATCTTTTGGCGCGGGTATGGGGCGTATGCGCGAGGTGTGCGGTGCAGTATCCGGAATGTTTTTGGTGGCGGGGATGGAAACTGGGGCGACTAAGGGGAGCGACAGGGAGGGAAAGCGGCGCAACTATGAAACTGTCCAGCAACTGGCGGCGCATTTTCGGGAGGAATTCGGCTCCATTATCTGCAGGGAATTGCTGGGGCTTGATAAGGGGAAACTTACAGAGGAGGAGAAAGAACAGATGCTTGGCGCGACTCCGCAGGCACGCACAGCAGAATATTATAAAAAGCGTCCGTGCAAGGATCAGATTGTCCGCGCAGCAAAAATTTTGGAAGAAACGATTTTAAAAAAATATTTTTTGGGTGATAACGGGGAAGGAGATAATATTAAGTTATTGAAAATATAGACAAATAGGTTTATATATGATATAA
>CAJUCG010000023.1:15936-24803 GCA_910585065.1 uncultured Lachnospiraceae bacterium | reverse complement strand
GATTATGATTTTCGTCTCGCTCTGGTCAGCCATGGGCATCGGTTTTTTGGCGATGATCTCCGGTATCTTAAATATCAACGACGAGCTTTATGAAGCGGCCTATGTGGACGGTATGAGAAATCGCTTCCAGGAAATTTTTTACATTACCATTCCGTCAATGAAGCCACAGATGCTTTTTGGCGCGGTTATGGCGATTGTAAATGCCTTTAATATGGGTTGGATCGGCGTGACACTCTCCGGGGCGAACCCCACACCTGAATACTCCGGTCAGCTTATCACGAACCACATTGACGATTACGGCTTTATCCGCTACGAGATGGGTTACGCGGCCGCAGTATCCGTTGTGCTGCTGCTCGTTGTCTATCTGTTCAACAAGGTAGCGCAAAAGCTCTTTAGCGAAGATTAGTGGAGGCCAATATGAAGCAGGGAAAAAGAAAAAAGAAGAGCCGCTTTGCAGGCTCAAAGATTAATCCGAGCGGATTCTCGTCGGGGCAGGTAAAATTTTACTGTATTCTGCTGCCGTTATCCATCTTTATGATTATCCCGGTGATTTATATTATCAATCAGGCGTTCAAACCGCTCGGCGAACTATTTGCCTTTCCGCCGACGATTATCGCCAAAAATCCGACTTTAAAGAATTTCAAGGATCTCTTTGAACTCTCCGGGACAACGGGCGTGCCAATGTCAAGATATTTGTTAAACTCACTGATTGTGA
Source organism: uncultured Lachnospiraceae bacterium (assembly GCA_910585065.1). GTDB lineage: Bacteria > Bacillota > Clostridia > Lachnospirales > Lachnospiraceae > RGIG4057. The sequence continues at coordinate 24,088 of CAJUCG010000023.1, read as the reverse complement.
CAATCCTCACTGTGGTGTTAAACCTTGTGATTACGGTGACAGCGGCCTATGTCTTTTCGAAAAAGAAGTTTAGGGGAAACAAGACATTGTTTGGCTTAAATCAGCTGGCTCTGATGTTTGTGCCGACGGCAGTGGCAGTGCCGCGCTATATTGTAATTGTAAAAATGGGCATGATCGATACCTGGTGGGCGCATATCCTGCCACTGATTGCAATGCCGGTCGGTCTGTTTCTCGTCAAGCAGTTTGTGGATCAGATCCCGAACGCTTTGATTGAGGCCGCGGTTATGGACGGAGCGAACGATGTCACCATTATTTTTAAGGTGATTATCCCACTGACAAGACCAGCACTTGCAACCTCGGTCGTGCTGACATTCCAGCAAGTCTGGGGCGCAGTCGAAGCGTCGAACAATTTTATTACTGACGATTCCATGCGCACGCTCGCATTCTACTTAAATTCTATCGCAACCAACAACTCTGTCGCCGCGCAGGGAATGGTGGCAGCGGCTTCGGTCATCCTGTTTTTGCCGACACTTATCATCTTTATCTGTATGCAATCACAGGTGATGAACACCATGAGCCATTCGGGTATCAAATAAGGGAGGAGGGCGAATATGAAAAAACGAAGAACCAAAACGGGACTGGTTTTGCTGCTTGCCTCCCTATTCCTTTTCTTTTGTGAAACCGGCACGGCACTTGCTTCGCAGGCGACCAGCTACACTTATACGCTCGACGACAATGATGATTTTGTGCGCACACAAGACGCATATTTGCCGGAGCGCACGATCACGGATCTGGGACTTAAAACGCCGCAGGATCTCTTTATTGACAAGGAAAATATGCTCTACATCGCGGATTCCGGCAACCGGAGAGTATTAAAGTACAATATCCGTGAGGGCAGAGTGGAGATGGAGCTTGCCTATAGCGGTTTTACGACACCCAGAGGAATTTTCGTCACGGATGCCGGCGATCTGTATGTGGCGGATGCCGGGGCAAAGACCGTTTTTCGCTTCTCAAAAGAGTTTGAACTAAAAGAGGCTTTTGAAAAACCGGATACTCCACTGTTTTCTGACACAAATTTTGAGCCGAACAAAATTGCAGTTGATAAAAGCGGCAATATGTACATTATTGGAGAGGGCGTGTACAGCGGTGTAATCCAGCTCTCGCACACGGGCGATTTCCTCGGTTATTTTACCGTGAACAAGTCGAAGGTCAATTTCTCGGAGGCTTTGCAGCGCCTGATTTTTTCGAGAGAACAGCTCGAAAAAATGCTCGATGTCGTGCCGACGACGTTCTCGAATGTGTTCCTTGATCATCAGGGCATTGTCTACACCACGACGATGGGGGATTTCCGCAACGCCGTAAAAAAACATAACACTTCCGGCGGAAATATGTTTAAGGAAACCGTGTTCAGCATTAGCGAAAATATCGCAGATATTTATGTAGATACACAGGGAATTATCTATTCCTGTTCCACAACCGGGCTAGTGGATGTACACTCGCCGAGTGGCGAACTGATCTTTTCCTTTGGCTCGAATCAGAGCAATATGGATGTGGCGGGACTTTATTCCTCCCTGCCGACCGTGGCGGTGGATATGGACGGGAATGTGTGGACAGCGGACGGCGATAAAGGTTATTTGACTTCCTTCCGACCAACTGATTATGCACTGATGGTCTATGAAGCCATGGCACTTTACGAGCAGGGGCTTTATGAGCAGTCCATGGATAAATGGAATGAGGTGCTGCGTTTAAATCAGATGTCTGTGCTTGCGCATGACGGTGTGGGCAAAGCGTATTTTCATGCTGGGTGCTATAAAGAAGCAATGGAACATTTTAAGGTTGCGGGAAACCGTTCCTACTATCCCGAAGCGTTCTGGGAAGTGCGCAACGAAAAGATACAAAAGGTGCTGCCGATCGTGTTCATCCTTGTGATTATACTGTTTATCCTGATGAAGGTCGTTTCCTTCTTGGATCGCAAAAAACGCAGAATCAAGTGCGCGAAGGAGGCATTTGCGGCGCAGATTGCAAAACTTCCGGTGCTGCAGGATTTACAGTTTGCCAAAAAAATATGCAGGTCGCCTTCGAATATGTATTATGAGATCCGCAGGCATCGGGCAGGCAGCATCTTAGGTGCTACGGCAATCTATGCGATCTTCTTTGTTATCTATATGCTCTACCAGACAAAGAAGGGCTTTATCTACCAGTATGTGGCGGTGGAGGATATGGATATCGGCGGCATTATCGCAGGCTTTTTTGTTCTGCTCCTTCTCTTTATCTTCTGCAGCTGGCTGGTGACTTCCATCACAGACGGGGATGGAACTTTGGCACAGGTATATATGATACCGGCATACGGGTCGCTGCCGCTGTTAATCGCGCTCGTTTTGATTACGGTATGCTCCTACGGCATGACCTACAATGAATCTTTCCTGCTTTCGCTGATGCTTTTAGTGGGTATGGTCTGGTCAGTCATCCTAATTTTTATCGGGTTTTTGACTGTGCATGACTATTCGGGGAAGGAAACGGTAAAAAGTATTATTCTGACCGTTATTTTTATGATTATCGCGGCGGTCATGGTGCTGATTATAATGATAATGTGCGAGGATCTGTATGAATTCCTCTACACAGTAGGACAGGAGGTGCTGCGCAATGTCTTTAACCGGTAAAAGGAAAAAAATCTTAGCGGTGATTGTCTTAGCAGGTCTTCTTTTGGGGATCACCACGGTGGTCTACGCAAAAACTTACCTTCCGACGGGCAGGGATACAAAGCTGCCGCCGGATAAAGTAACCTATGATATTGTAAAGCTTGACGCGTACCAGCTGCTTTATGAAACGGACACGATGCGCTACTATTACCGCGAGGATCGCGATATCATCGCGGTGGAAGACAAAAGAAGCGGCTATGTATGGAAGACGGGTGCGGATGTCGCGTTTTCTGCCGATTTAAATGCCGCCGTAAAAGCGGCTGGAACATCGGAGGAGAAAGCGGCAGCAGAGCCGAAGGAAGCGAGCATGAACGCGACCTATGTCGGGATCGCCAATTCTTTGATTACGGTGGAGTACTACGAGTCTGATACAATTAAAAATATTAGTTCCGCTTCAAAGGACGGTGCAAGTTCTAAACTTGTTATGTTAAATGACAACCCCGCGACAAGACGGTTAGATGTTGAGTTTTCCGCCATTGATTTGCGGATGAAAGTGTACATTACGTTTCTGGAAGATTCCATCCGCTACGAGATTCCTTACGAGGAGATTACCGGAGAAGGCAAAAACCGGATGGCATCCGTTTTGCTCACCCCGTTTCTTGGCGCGTCCGGCGGCGAGGCGGCTTACTGGAACCCAGAAACCGGCGAGTACGGGGAGAATGAGAAAAAATACATGATTCCCGGCTATGTCCTTGTGCCGGATGGCTGCGGCGGTCTGATCCGGTTTGCCGACAATGCGGTTTCTTTCACAGAGTATATCGGGGATGTATACGGCCCAGATCTCAGTACCGAGCCTTACTACACTACGAGCCGGAACGATGCTGTGCCACTTAAAAATCCGGTGATGCCAGTATTTGGGATCGCGCACGGCGACTCGCAGGCAGCATTTGTCGCTTACGCGGAGTCCGGTGCGGAGTACATGGAAATTATTGTGCGTCCGGACGAGAATAAAAAAGTAAAATATACCTGGGGCTACCCGCGCTTTGAGTATAACCTTTCATATTTCCAGGTTTATAACAAGCAGGGAGCAGGATATTTTTCTATGATGGCAGAACCGCAGCATGTGGATATTTCCATGACCTACACCTTCCTTGAGGGCGATGGCAGCGATGGAAAAAGTTTTGCGGCAGACTATACCGGAATGGCGGCAGCCTACCGTACACATTTGCTGGAACAGGGCATTCTGACCCCACTTGACACGGCGGCGGGGGAGATTCCACTCCGGCTTGACTTTATTATGGCGGATGCAAAAAGCGGACTGCTGGGTAACGAGCAGGTAGTTGTGACAACAACAAAAGATGTGGATGATATTTTAAATACGCTTATACAGGATGGCATTCAAAACATCAATGCTGGTCTGATCGGCTGGCAGAAAAACGGGGAGACATTAACCCGCCCGGATAAAGTAAAATATTCCGGAAAGATTGGAAGTTCAGGAGACTTTAAGGAATTGCTCTCCAAGTATGAAAAGCAGGGGATTGATATTTCCCACTCGCGCGAGATGGCGATCATCAACAGGGAGATGACGGGCTACTACAATATTGCAGCGAAACATGTCAATACTTGGTATGTGGAGGTGGATGAGAGCATGATCCTGCCGCAGAACGTTCCGGTATCAAATTTTAGCCGCGCAACGCCGAAAAAGGTAGCGGCGTGGACAAAGACGCTGGCGGAGAAATTGAAAAAGACGAATGCTTCCATTACACTGGACGGAATTTCCAATGTCCTGACAGGAACCTATGATCGCGATGGTGTGGATTTCTCCATTACGGATGCCATCGTGCTCTATCAAGATACGCTTGCCGGGGTAAGACAGGAGATGAAAATCAATTTAGTGAATCCAAATATGTATCTGTGGAAATATACTGACCGTTTCTTGCAGATGCCAGCGGGGACTTCGCAGTATGTATTTGAGACGGATACCGTGCCGTTTTTGCAGCTTGTACTTCACGGGACAATGGAAATGTACGCGCCGTACTCCAATTTCTCATTTTATGCGCAGTCCGATATCTTGAAGATGATTGACTATAATATGTCACCGTCCTTTATCCTGTCAAAGGAGCCGTCCTACTATCTTGCGGACACAGTATCTTCCGACTTGTATTCAACGGAGTTTGCGCAGTATGAAACTTTGATCGGCAGCATCTATAACAGCGTCAATACAGTGCTGTCAAAGGTTTCCGGTTACGAGTGGACAGACCGCACAGTACTTGAGAACGGCGTGATTTTAAATACTTACCAGAATGGTCAGGATATAAAGTATGTGGTAATTAATTATACGGATAATGTGATATCCTGGCAGGAAAATGAAATTGGCGCATTAAGCGCAGAAGTAATTTCTTCCGGGGAAGGGGTGAGATGATGAAAAAAGACGGGAAAAAGAACACATTGGAAAAAGAGATGGCAGGGGCAGGAAAGAGCGAAGTGCCGGAAAAAAAGGAGGAGAGGAACAAGGCAGCCGTCCCAGTAGAAATCAATAAAAGGAAGGTTAATGCCTATAAGCGCAGACAGAACCGCCTTGGCTACCTGTTTATGCTGCCATGGATCATCGGCTTTGTAATCTTCACCCTGTTTCCATTTGCTGCGACAATCTATTTAAGTTTTACGGATGTCCGCACGAGCGTGCTCGGATGGGAGATTGATTTTGTGGGGATGGCAAATTATGTGACCGCATTTTTTAAGAATACGGAGTTTGTTCCAGCACTGCTTGAGTTTCTCGCAATGATTATCCCGTATACTTTTGTGGTTATTATCGTTTCTTTCATCATTGCTTACCTGATGAGCAAGCTGACAAAATTTCGCGGGATGTTTCGCACAATTTATTTTCTTCCGGTTATTATTATGTCAGGACCGGTAATGTCGCAGATCCTGGATGCAGATGTATCCGAGCATATGGAGGAGGTCAGCCGCTACGACGGACTTTTTATCATGAACATGATAGAGAGCTACTCACCACAGTTTGCGCACACGCTGGGCGGCGTACTCGACGAACTCTCGGTGATCTTATGGTTTACAGGAATACCGATTGTACTTTTTATTAACGGTCTCCAAAAAATCAATCCAAGTCTGTTTGAGGCGGCGAAGATTGATTCGGCAAATAGCTGGCAGATTCTGTGGAAGATTATTATTCCAATGATCAAGCCAATCGCACTTGTATGTACGATTTTTACAATCGCGCAGCTTGGCACTTATGATACGAACCCGGTCTACGGTCTTATAAAAGTAGCTACTGGTAATATGAGCGGCGGGCTTGGCTATGCAGCGACTTACGCCTGGATTTACAGCCTGATTGTGCTGCTGATTATCGGTGCAGCCTTCCTGATCTTTAAGGACAGGAAAGAGAAAAAGAGAGGAGTATGAGCATGAAGAGCATGAAAAAGAAGAACAGGGTGGTTCATGTATTCCCGAAAATCCAAAAGCTTCTGATCTACTTTGTTTTGATCTGCATCAGCTTTGTATTCCTGAAGCCGATTTTCGGCATTATCTCAAAGACCTTTATGAGTTCAGCGGATGTAATTGATCCGGCGGTGGAATGGCTGCCAAAAAAGTTTTCCATCGGTAATCTGAAGGTGGCGGCAAGCGTGTTAAAGGTAAACAAAACTCTGCTGAATTCCATAATGTTTTCCGGGCTTTTAGCAATCTGTCAGACAGCGGTGTCAGCACTTACCGGCTACGCGCTCTCGCGCTTTAACTTCCGCTTCAAGCACTTCTGGTTTGTGATGATACTGCTTGCATTTATCATTCCAATTCCGGTGCTGATGGTACCGAGGCTGATGATGTTTGTTTCCTTCCAGCAGATAATCAAGTTCACTCTGATTGGGACACCGATCCCGCAGGTATTGATGGCACTGCTTGGGCAGGGCGTGTACTCGACAGTGCTGATTTTGATTTTTAACAATTTCTTTAATATGATTCCGCATGTGCTTGACGAGGCGGCAATGATTGATGGGGCGGGGCCACTCAAGGTATTTTATCATGTGGTGATCAAGATGTCTCTTTCCACAATACTGGTGGTATTCCTGTTTTCCTTTGTGTGGAACTGGAATGAGACCTATATCACAGGAACTCTGCTTAGAAATTCCATCGAGCTGCTCCCGGCAAAACTTTCCCTGTTTAACTCGGAATTTGACAGCCTGGCTTCTGCCTCCGGAAGCGCGTTCAAGATCAACGAGGCTTACAAGATGGCGGCAACCTTTATCTCGATTGCACCGCTCTTAGTGCTATATGCATTCGTGCAGAAAAAATTTATCCAGGGGATTGAAAATACGGGGATTACTGGTGAGTAATATAAAAGGGGCAGTGGTTTTGCCGAATTATAATCGCAGAATCCCGGATGATTTTGGATTGGAAAATAGGAGAAAGAGAATGAAGTTGCAGTGGAAAAAATTGCTACTTCCTGCGGCGGTCATGGTTTGTCTTGCGGGCTGCGGGAAAGAAGGGGGAGGGGGGAGCATAGAGCCGTCCCCTGTGCAGGAGGTCAGCCAGACCCCTGTCCCGACCCCGACTGCCACACCGACTGAGTCAGGAGGGTGGCGCACGGGAAATAAGGTTTCGGATGCCTATGTTGATCCGGATGCTGTGCCGACCATTGATCCGGCAAGCATTAAGGCAAAGGGGTATGAATACGATTACAATGCCTTAACGTATGAACTTGTCTGGTCGGATGAGTTTGACTACGAAGGTGCGCCGGATGCGGAAAAATGGGGGTATGATACCGGCGGTTCCGGCTGGGGCAACCATGAACTGCAAAATTATACGGAGGGTGATAATGTAACGGTTGCGGACGGGGTAATGACGATTGAAGCCAGAAAGGAGAAACTTGGTGAGATGGATTATACCTCGACAAGGCTTGTCTCCCGCGGCAAGGGCGACTGGTTGTACGGCAAATTTGAAATCTGTGCGAAGCTGCCGACGGGCAGGGGAACATGGCCTGCCATCTGGATGCTGCCGACTGACTGGGCTTATGGGGACTGGCCGACTTCCGGGGAGATTGATATTATGGAACATGTTGGTTATGACCAGGATTTAATTCATGCCACCGTACACACAAAATCCTACAATCATTCCATCGGCACGCAGAAATCAGCGACAAAGCGCGTCAGTGGCGTGAGTGAGGAATTCCATGTCTACACTTTGGAATGGCTGCCAGATAAGATTATTATGTCGATGGACGGCGAACAGTATTTTACATTTGAGCCGACAAAGTACAAGAGCCAGCCGACCTTAAACGAATGGCCTTTTGACAAGCGGATGCACCTGCTTATAAATCTCGCAGTCGGCGGGGACTGGGGCGGTGCGCGCGGTGTGGACGAATCCATATTCCCGCAGCAGTTTGTTATCGATTATGTGAGGGTATATCAAAGCGCGGAAATCACAGAACTTACTACAGCAAAATAAATTTGTAGTTTCAGTCCGAAGCGCGCACGGGAGGATTTATAAACGCAAAGCGGAAA
>CAJUCG010000023.1:0-15836 GCA_910585065.1 uncultured Lachnospiraceae bacterium | reverse complement strand
TAAATTCTCCCCAGGTAATGTGCGCGAGAAGGACGGATGCGGAACTAAAAATCAGTAAAAACAGCAGGAGTCCGAAGCGCGCACGGGAGGATTTATAAACGCAAAGCGGAAATAAATTCTCCCCAGGTAATGTGCGCGAGAAGGACGGATGCGGAACTAAAAATCAGAAAGGGGGATTAACAATGAGCCGGTATCAGTTAAAGGAAGACCGCTTTTATTTTAAAGATTACGACAAACTCCCAGCATTTTCAAGTTTTCTTCCGGGGGTTGCCGGAGTGAGCGGAATTCCGCTATGGGTATTTTATACAAATCGCGGGCAGGGCGTAAACAGCTTTGGCATCCATCATAAGGGAAATGCCATTATGGAATTCAATCCGGCAAACACTGCCTATGAAAATACGCCGACCAAGGGATTTCGCACTTTTTTAAGGAAAGATGGCGAATATTTTGAACCGTTTGGCGGATATTCAGTAACAGCAAAACGCACAATGTGCGCCCAGAAAAACAGTTTTTCCATCACGGAGGAAGAGCGGGGACTTAGGATCAGTGTTTCTTATTTTGTACTGCCGACCGAGGAGATCGGGGCACTTGTACGACGTGTGAAAATTGAAAATATCTCAGAGAAAGCCTGCGTGCTTGAGGGAATTGACGGTCTGCCGAAAATCATCCCTTACGGGATACAAAACGGGCAGTTTAAGGAAATGTCCAATCTTTTTAAAAGCTGGACGGATATCAAAAATATTGAAAACCGTGCGCCATATTACGCGATGCGTGCTTCCAGCGACGATTCCGCGGAAGTTTCAGAAATCCGCGGCGGCTATTTTTACTGCACGGCGGCGGATGGGGAACTTCTTCCTGTTATCTATGATGCCGAGGTAGTGTTTGACTATGATAGTTCGCTGGCTATGCCGGTTGTATTTTTGGAGGAGGGACTTAACGGTGTGCGCTCGCGAGAACAGTGCTTCGCAAATAAGGTGCCGTGCGGCTTTACCTCATTTGCAGAGGAACTGGCGGCTGGCGGGGCACTTTCCTTTACTTCCTATATCGGTTACGCCGGGACAGTGGAACAGCTCAATGAGACGGCAAAACGGTTTACAGAGGTCAGCTACGCTAAAAGAAAAGAGGCGGAGGCGGCTGATATTATTGCCGGGCTGGTGAAAGATGTTGCCACAAAGACGGCGAACCCAGTCTTTGATCAGTATATGGAACAATGTTACCTCGATAATTTTCTGCGCGGCGGTTATCCATATCTGTTTGCGGGCGAGGGCAAGAAAAATATTGTACATCTGTTTAGCCGCAAGCATGGCGACCCGGAGCGCGATTACAATTTCTTCTCGATTTCCGGTGAATATTATTCGCAGGGCAACGGCAATTTTCGCGATGTCTGCCAGAACCGCCGCAGCGATGTATTCTTTCATCCGGAGATTGATGATTTCAATATTTACAGCTTCTTCAGTTTTATTCAGGCGGACGGCTACAATCCGTTAGAAATCCGCCCATGTACCTTCCTGATAGAGGAGAAGAATGCGGTGCGCGCGAAAGAACTCGTAGAAGAGCAGGTTTGCGGAGAGAAAGAACCACTATTTAAACTTCTTCGTGGGAAATTTACACCAGGGCAAATTTGTACAGTAATGGCAGAATATGGCATGGAGATGAAAAGAGATTCAGAGAAAACGTTTTCGCAGGAAATGCTGGTTGCAAAGCTTTTGGAGTTTTCTACGGAGCAGCTTGAGGCGGGCTTCGGCGAGGGGTATTGGAGCGATCATTGGGATTACCTGATGGATCTGGTGGAAAATTATCTGCTGATCTTCCCTGATCGGAAGAAGGAACTTTTGACCGGACGGGCGGACTACCGTTTTTATGACAGCGCAGGACAGGTCAGACCGAGACATGAGACCTATGTGCTAAGCAAGGGCAAGGTGCGCCAGTACGGTTCACTGTTTCACAATACAGAAAAGGAAAAGAGGGAGGACTTTACAGCGGGAGGTACAAACTGGGTAAAGAGCGAAAGCGGGGCTTTTATCACGACGACGCTGCTCGGCAAAATGCTGACCCTGGCATTAAATAAATTTCTGCTCCTCGATCAGGAGGGCATGGGAATTGAGATGGAGGGGGGAAAACCCGGCTGGAACGATGCGATGAACGGACTGCCGGGACTCTTTGGCAGCAGCATGGCAGAAACTTTAGAGTTAAATCGTCTGCTTGCTTTTCTTGAGGAGAGCTATGCAGATGGCAGTATTGCCGGAAAGATTGAACTTCCATTTCAGATTGCTTCCCTGCTTGAGAGCATTGAAAGACTTTTTAAGGAGCGGGGGAGCCGTTCGGAATTGGAGAATTGGGATGCGGCGGCAAACCTTCGGGAATCTTACCGGGCGGCGGTTTATGCTGGTATGTCGGGAGAAATTGCCACGGTGACTGCGGAGTACATCTGCGGCGTGATAAGGGACTGCCATAAGGCGGTGCTTGCCGGGATTGAAAAGGCACTAAAAATCGGAAACGGTGTGATGCCGACCTATTTTACTTATGAAGTGACAGAGTACGAGGAGAAAAAGGATGAGAATGGCAATCCGCAGCTTACTCCTTACGGGCTTGTGGGCGTGCAGGCCAAGTGCTTTGTCTGCCATTTTGTCGTGCCATTTTTGGAAGGCCCTGCCCGGATGCTGTCCTGTCTTGACGGATATAAAGAGGAAAAACATCGGATGTATGAGTACATAAAGAACAGCGATATGTATGATGAAAAATTAAAGATGTACAAAACTTCCGGATCAATTGAAGAACTTTCGATGGAACATGGGCGCGTGCGCGCATTTACACCGGGATGGTTAGAGAGGGAGAGTATTTTCCTGCATATGGAATATAAATATTTGCTTGGGCTTTTGCGCGCAGGACTTGTGAAGGAATTTTATACCGCGATGCACGACGCGCTGCTCCCGTTTTTGCCGCCGGAATGCTATGGCAGGAGTACACTGGAAAATTCTTCCTTCCTCGCCTCCAGCGCGAACCCGGATAAAAAAGTACATGGCAGGGGCTTTGTGGCGAGATTGAGTGGGTCAACGACAGAGATGCTCTCTATCTGGATTCGTATGTTTCTTGGGGATGGTGGTTTTTTTGTGAAAGATAACACGCTCTTTTTCCGGCTTTCCCCACTGCTTGCCGACTGGATCTTTGATGAGAATGGCGATGCTTCCTTTACTCTTTTCTCAAATTGTAACACGACTTATCACAGCAGGAAAAGAAAGGCGACTTATGGAGAAGGCGCGGCAAAAGTAACAGAGATCGCACTGCACTATGTGGATGGCAGGGAGGAGAAAATATCGGGGGATACATTGGGAAAAGAATCAGCGATGGCACTGCGCGACGGAAAAATTGACCGTATGGAGGTATGGCTTTCCTGAAGAGGAAAGGTAGGTTTCTGTCTAAAAAAGAGAAAAACAGCTCTGGAACTGAAAGAAAATATGGTGTATAATATACAGAAAAATTAAAATATTAACTGGTTTGGCATCGGAGATCATTGGTGCCGGAACACAAAGAATATGATTTTAGAAATTCAGAAAATGGGAATATGTCTGAAACTATATTCTAATATATTCCAGGAAAGAGGAGCAGGCGATGGTTACGATTAAAGATGTAGCAAAGGAAGCCGGGGTAGCAATCTCCACAGTTTCCAATGTGATCAACAATGTGGGCAATGTGAGTGAGGAGACAAAGAAAAAAGTTTTGGCTGTGGTCGAGGACATGAATTATGTGCCAAATTTTAATGCGCGCTCATTGAAGGCAAATAAGAAAAACACTGTTGGTCTGTTTCTTTCCAGTATCCAGGGAGACTATTACCGTGTGCTGACGCAAGCCATTCATCTTCAGTGCAAACTGGCGGGATTTATGTTGAACATCTATGTTAGCAATGAAAATACAAGTGAGGAAATTTACGGCATGATTGTATCTTCCGGTGTGGAGGGGGCAATCATTATGAATGAGAGCCTTGAGAGTGAACATATCAAAAGAATCGGGCGCACCGGAATGCCGATGGTATTTCTTGAACGGGAATGCCGCGGCGAGAAAATTTCGAGTGTTATCATTGACAATTATATGGGAACAGAATTTGCGATTGAGTATCTGATCCAGCAGGGACACCGCCGCATCGGTTATATTCACGGTGTGGAAAGTATGGATGATCGTGAGCGTTTCCGCGCGTATCAGGATGTGATGGCAAGGCATGGGCTTTTGGTGGAGGAAGAACTTTTGCTCCGTGGCTATTTTGAAGAGATTTTAGCTTACGAGGAAGTGCGCAGATTCCTGCGGCAGGGCGGGAATATTCCCGACGCTTTTTTCTGTGCCAACGACGAGATGGCGGGGGGATGTATGCGGGCACTTGCACAATCCGGTATCCATGTGCCGGAACAAGTCAGCGTGGCGGGCTTTGACAATATCAATTTGGCACAGTATTTCATCCCTGCGCTGACCACCGTACAAAGTCCGGTGGAGGAGCAGGGAACAAAAGGGGCACTCGAACTCTTCCGCCTGATGCGGGGGGAGGGTGAGCCGGAGGGAAAGAGTTTGAAACTTCCAACCTCTATGGTAGTGCGAGACTCCTGCGTTCCACACCAAGCGGAGTGCTTTGCCCGCATAAGTAATAAGAAAAGTCGGAAATGGTAAAGCGGGGAATTTAGCCTGCGGGCACAACAAAGAAGGGAGCGATGGATGGGAAAAATTGAATTTATTGACGAGAATGGCAGTTTCTGCCTGAAAAATCCGCAGAACTACAGCTATCTGTATTTTCCGGTGGCGGGGGAGGATGGTATTCGCTCAAGCCTTACACCGCTGCTTGGCGGGGATGCAAAAAAAGACCAGAATACCTTTCTATATGAGCCGGTCAGCGCAGAAAACTTACATAACAACCACAGTACCAGGAATTTTTGGTGCCGGTTCGGGGAAGGGAATATCTGGTCAGCGATGGGAGTTTCTGCAAAGGCAGAGGCAGCGCGAGGGACGAAGAACGCCGAGGAGTCAGAACTTTCTGCAGGTTTTATGTGGCATACAATAAAACGGGTGGCGAGGGATTTTCCCGTCGCTTCTGAAATAACCACTTTTGTGCCAGATGAGCTGCCGGAGGCGGAAATCACGATTGTAACGATCAAAAATACGGGCGATGTGCCAGTTTCATTTACGCCGATGGCTGTCTTTCCGATGTATGCGCGCTCCGCGGACAATATTCGCGATCATCGGCATGTGACCTCGCTTTTGCACCGCAGTTTTATAACGCATTACGGAGTGAAAATTACTCCGACTCTCACATTTGACGAGCGCGGGCATAAAAAGAATGGGATGACTTACTATGTGTACGGTGTGGACGAAAATGGAAACCCGCCAATCGGCGCGGTACCGCGCACGGAAGATGTGATTGGGGAGGGTGGAAATTTCCTTCATCCGGGCGCGGTGTTTGGAAAACTTCCGGAACTCTCAGTTGCCGGGGATACGCTCTTTGGCTACGAAACCTGTGGTATGCTGATATTTGCGGAATGTTCTCTTTTTCCGGGGAAGGAAAAAAGTTTTATCCTCTGTGCTGGAATCAGTGAGGATAGGGCGACAAGGCGGGCAGAAGAGGCACTTTCGGGGGCGATGGGGAGAAATCCCCGCACAGTTTTCGAGCGGACGAAGAAGGCTTGGCAAGAACAGGTGAATGTTCATTTCTTCACAAGGGATGAGAAATTTGACCAGTATATGCGCTGGGTTGCCTTCCAGCCGATCCTGCGCAGAATATATGGCTGTTCCTTTCTGCCGCACCATGATTATGGCAGGGGCGGCAGGGGATGGCGCGATCTCTGGCAGGACTGTCTGGCACTTCTTTTAATGAACCCGAATGGGGTTAAAACGATGCTGCTTGGAAACTTTGGCGGCGTGCGCATGGATGGCACCAACGCGACGATTATCGGGAGTGAAAAGGAAGGGGCAGTGCAGTTTATCGCTGACCGCAATAATATTGCGCGCGTGTGGATGGATCACGGTTTTTGGCCGCTGCACACCACGGCATTTTACATCCATCAGACAGGGGATCTTGACATTCTGTTTGAAGAGACAGGATATTTTAAGGATGGTCAGGTAATGCGCGGCGAAGAAAAAGATGGGAAGTGGGATGATTCCTATGGTACACAGCAAAAAAATGCGGATGGTTCCTTTGCAGTCGGCACGGTGCTTGAACATATTCTTGTACAAAATTTGACAGCATTTTACGATGTCGGTGAACATGGACGCATCCGTCTGCGCGGCGCGGATTGGAACGATGCGCTTGACATGGCGGCAGAGCGCGGGGAGAGTGCGGCCTTTACCTTTGCCTATGCGGGAAACCTTGCGCGTCTGCGCGAACTTCTCACCGCGCTTTCCGCGTGGGAAACTGCACGGGTGGAATTGATGGAGGAACTTTCCATACTGCTGTGTAATGACAGAAAAATTTATGCGGATGTGGAAAAAAAGCAGACACTCCTCAAAGAGTATGAGCGCGCGATAATTCATGAATGCTCTGGAAAAAAGATAGAATTTGATCTTAAAGAACTTTGTGATATTCTTGGCAATATGGAAGAATGGTGGAAGGAAAGTCTGCGGGAGGAAGAATGGCTTTCTGGGGAATACAGTTTCTTTAACGGGTATTACGATAATCATGGGAGAAGAGTGGAGAGAACCACAAATTTGGAGGATGTATCAGAAATCCGAATGATGTTGACCAGCCAGGTTTTCGCGGTGGAGTCCGGTGTGGCGACCCCAGAACAAACTGCTCAGATCATTCGCTCGGCAGACGCTCTTCTCTACCGGGAAAATGCAGGCGGTTACTGTCTGAATACAGATTTTCATGAAGTGAAGGATGATCTGGGGCGTATGTTTGGTTTTGCCTATGGACATAAGGAGAACGGGGCAGTATTTTCCCATATGGCGGTTATGTATGGAAATGCACTTTACCAACGCGGTTTCGCGCAGGCGGGCTATAAGGCTCTGATTTCGCTGTATCGGCAGGCGGCAGATTTTGAAAAAAGCAAAATATATCCGGGCATTCCGGAATATTTCAACGATCGCGGCAGAGGAATGTACCATTATTTGACGGGCGCAGCGAGCTGGTATCTGATGACGGTTCTAACAAAGATATTTGGAATCTGCGGGCAGTTTGGTGATTTGATCTTTGAGCCGAAACTTATGGAGGAGCAGTTTGATTCAGACGGGCGGGCGAGTGCTGAATTTATGTTTGCCGGCAGGAAACTTCGAGTGATATATGTGAAGAAAAAAGATGCTGTAGAAAAAATGCGCGTCCGTACAGAAGGAAAAACGTTTGAGAAAAACTTGATTCCAAGGGCGGAACTTGCGCGCTGGGAGAAAGATCATCTGCACGAGATTTTTGTTGAAGGGGTGGAATGCTTTGGTTAAAAATAAATCGGAGGTGGAAAAGATTTATGGCTTGGAAAATAGTTGAAACAGATTATGAAAAGAAAAATTTTTGGCAGGAGCGGGAGGATTTTGAAAATCGTGTGGAAATGATGCGCGTCATCAATATTTATCCGGATTGCCGCTATCAAAAGATCCGCGGCTTCGGCGGGGCATTTACTGAATCGTCGGGCTACAATCTGACAAGACTGCCAGAGAATGTGCAGGAGGAAGTGATTGGGGCATATTTTGGGCAGGGGGGACTGCGCTACAACCTTGGACGCACACATATTAATAGCTGTGATTTCGCTCTCGGAAATTATGCTTACGACGAGGACGAGGCGGATGCTTCACTTGAAAAATTTGATATCGGGCGCGACAAAAAATATATTCTGCCGATGATTACCCGTGCAAAGGAAGCGGCGGAGGATGAAATTGAGCTTCTCGCCTCCCCGTGGAGTCCGCCAGCCTATATGAAGACAAATGGCGAGATGAATCACGGCGGAAAATTAAAGGAAGAATACCGCACGCGCTGGGCGGAGTATATCGCACGCTTTTTAAAAGAGTATCAAAAGGTGGGCGTGCCAATTTCCATGATCACGGTGCAGAATGAGCCAATGGCGGTGCAGACCTGGGATTCTTGCATCTACGAGACAAAGGAGGAGATGATCTTTGTCCGCGATTATTTAGGACCAATCCTTGAGCGGGAAGGACTTTCGGATGTCAGGATTTTTGTATGGGATCACAACAAAGAAATCCTGTTTGAGCGCGCAGACGGTGTGCTTTCCGATGAGAAAGCAGCAAAATATACGGCGGGTGTGGCGTTTCATTGGTACAGCGGCGATCATTTTGAATCGGTTGCCCTAGTAAAGGAAAAATACCCGGACAAGGAATTGATTTTTACTGAGGGCTGCGTGGAGTACAGTCGTTTTGCTGACAGCAGTGAGGTAACGAAGGCAGAGATGTACGCACATGATATTCTCGGAAACTTGCTTGCGGGGACAAATGGATATCTGGACTGGAACCTGCTACTTGATGAAAAGGGCGGACCGAACCATGTAAAAAATTACTGTGCGGCACCAGTGATGTGTGATACCACAAAGGGAACGATGGAAAAGCGGCTTTCATATTACTATATCGGACATTTTTCGCGCTATATCCGCCGTGGCGCGGTGCGGCTTGCAACCACAAGGTTTACGGATAAAGTGGAGGCGGCTGCATTTGAAAACCCGGATGGCAGCAGAGTCACCATACTGATGAACCGCACGGGGGAGGATATTTGGCTGTCATTGCGCGAGGGAGAGGAAGGGATTTCTTTTGTGGCAGGGGCGCATAGTATTGTGACGGTGCTGCACGAAAAATAAAACGCAGGTGATCAGCAAAAGGAGTTTTGATATGGAAAAGAACATATTACAAGATGGCTACGCACTTGTATGGGAAGAAAATTTTGACTATGAGGGAAGCGTGTGTGCGCAGGACTGGAGCTGTGAGATAGGCGAGCATTGGGCGAACAATGAACAGCAGGCTTACACGGATTCGCAGGAAAACGTCTGTGTGCGGGATGGGAAACTTTTTATCACTGCGCGCAGAGAGAAATACGGTATAAGGGACTATACTTCCGGGCGCATCACGACAGCGGGAAAACGTTCTTTTCAGTACGGGTATTTTGAGATCCGGGCAAAACTTCCCAAAGGACATGGTTCCTGGCCTGCCATCTGGATGATGCCAGATTCAGCAAAGCGCGGAAATCCATGGCCGCATTGCGGCGAGATTGACATAATGGAGCATATCGGACGAAGGGAGAACAGTATTTGGTTTTCCCTGCATTCCGAGCACCACAACCACACAAGAAAGGACACAAAGCAATATACAACCATCCGTGAATACAAGGATGTCTGTTCTGAATTCCATACCTATGGCATGGAGTGGACGGACGGATCGATCGAATTTTTTGTGGATGGGGAGAGTGCCTGCATCTACCGCCGGACGGATGATGAAAAGGATCAGACAGAAACTGCATGGCCGTTTGACCAGCCATTTTATTTGATTATCAATATCGCGGTCGGCGGTGGCTTGGGCGGCGAGATCCATAAGGAGGATCTGCCATATGAGATGTCGGTGGATTATGTGAGGGTGTATCAGAAAAGGGGATGAAATTCATCCCCCTTTTTTAAATATATATTGAAAAAATGCCAATATTCATGTATATTTATAATATTAAGAAGAATCATTGAATGGAAAGTGACAAAGTAGACCCGGCGATGTTTTTGATGAATGCGCATTTTGGCATAAATGGCATTGCATGGGCAACTCCCGTTGCAGATTTTTTAGCTATGGTGGTTGCAATTTTGGTATTTTTTCCATTTTGGAGAAAATTAAATTTGGAGTTAAAGATAAAAAGTGAAGCTGGGATGGGAAAAAATTTTAATTACAAATAAAATCGGGAGGTTTTTTTAATGAGTGCTTTGGAGGAGGAAGATATTTATACCGTGGAAAATATTTATGATTTGCCGGAGGGGGCGCGGGCAGAACTGATTGACGGGCGGATTTATTATATGGCACTGCCTAGTACAGGTCATCAACGGCTGGTTCATTTTTTTGATCGGATGATAGGAAACTATATTCAGGAAAATAATGGAACTTGCGAAGTGTTCCCAGCTCCGTTTGCCGTTTTCCTTGACCGGAGCGGAGATTTGATAGAATACTATTAGTGACAGCAGTATAAATCGGGGGAAATTTTTATGGAAACTTATCAAGAATTTTTAGATCGGATTAATTCTTTTGAAAAGAAGGAACTAACCTTTGGAAGTGAATATTTTAAGGGAAACCCATCCATCCTACAAAAAGTTGATGAAAATAATCTATTTCGAGATTTTTATGGGGATACTATAGTTTTTTTATTGGAGGATCAGGTAAAAGATAAATTGGAAAAATATGTAAATTTTCTCTATTATTCTGCTTCGAAATGTTTTTGTGAAAGACTGGTTCCAAATACTTTTCATATGACGCTTCATGATCTTAGCAGCTCCGCAATTCTGAAGGATATAGCAGAAGAATTGTTTGAAAACGAGTTTAAAGTAATGGAAAAAATAGAAGAAATACAAAAATACAATATAAGAATCAAGATGAAAAGTCACTACATTTTTAATATGGTAAATACCAGTCTAGTTTTGGGACTATACCCTGTGGATGCACAAGAGTATCACAAATTGATGGAATTATATTTTATTTTTGATTCTGTTAGGAAGCTTAATTATCCCCTTACGCCGCATATTACATTGGCGTATTATAGTTCTCATGGATTTGATTTAAAAGCAGCGAGGGTACTGGAAGATGCAGTTGGTCATCTAAATGACCGTGAGCCGGAGATCGAAATAAATATTAGTCGTTTATCCTACCAAAAATTTAAGAATATGAATCATTATATCAATGTTGCAGAACTGAGTACCCCCAGATTGTGATCAATAATGGATTATGATGGACAAATATCAAGACTTGTGATATACTTTCATTATGGAAATAATCCAACTGCTTACTAGAGTAAGCAGCATATAAAGAGAAGGGACAGGTATTTTTATGAAGCATTTTATTAAGACACTCAGTTTTATGTTTACAATCATTTTTGTGATCAATATTTTCCCTGTTTCTCATGTGGATGCAGCAGAAAAAAAGTACAGTCTTCGGCTTACCGGAGAGTATGAGCTTGCTGAATACCTCAGCGCAGGATATTCGTATGATGAAGCGATGGAGGGAATCAAATTAGAAAAGGTCGCAGGGAAGAATAAGTGGAATCTAACAATGTATGCTGGAACAAAAGTATATTTAAAAACGGACAAGAAATTTGATATCTATCAGGTTAAGTGTTCATTTGATACAAAATATGCATATGCTTTTTTTCTTCAGATGAATCCGGATTATGTCCGTCAGGATCCCTTTTTCTGTATTGACGCGCTGGACAACGGACAGACCAAATCCATAAAAAATAAAGTTATAACTTTCGAGTCGTATAATGAGCAAGAAAAACGTAAAAGCACATTAAAGATCGTGCTGACGATTTTACCAAATCCTCATGCAGAGAGGAAGTCGAAATTAGAACTTACTGGGGAGTATGATCTGGGCGATAAAGAAAAGGTAATTTATCAGTACAACAAAATGATGAAGAACATTAAATTGGACAAGGTAAAGGGAAAAAATAAGTGGAACCTAACAATGTATGAGGGTACAGAAGTGAAGCTTCCCTACATTGCCCCTACGGGAACAGATGCTATTGAGATAACGGAAACTTTCGATAGTCCATATTACATATCGGGTGAGAAACATTACGAAAAAGATAATTCTTTTATTCATATAAATATATGGAATAAGCTAAAGGAGGTGGTCCTTACCTGTAAAGCTTTAGATGAAAGCGGCAAATGTCTAAGTACTTTGGAGATTGTGGTAACAGTTTTGCCTTATAGTGCAAAGCTGGAAAGAACGAAGCTTATTACGGCAAAAGAACTCTACAAACTTAATTATAAACGAGAGTATTACACTGATTTTGCATGGGAGTATGTTATCAAGAAGTGTCCGGAAGTGCTGGTGGAGAACGGTGATCCGCTAATGTATCTTCATGGTCAAGTAGGTCGTTTAAGGCATTATGGATATGCTGTGCCACAATATCTCTTTGATCAATTTGGTGGGAAAGATGTCGATGAATTAGACGATATTATTGGCAATGCTAAGATGTGCGATGTATTGAATTATGACGAAAAAATTATCGACAAGGCAAGAATTGCAGCAGTGGCAGACGAAGCGGATAAGGAATCTCTGAAACTACTGGATGATATTATCCAAGCTTTAAAACTGGAAGAGTATGATACTGATCTGGAAAAAGTCTCTATCATTCAGGAGTGGGTATCCAAAAATATCCGGTATGAACCAAATTACTTTGGAGCAATTGGGGCAGGACTTGACGTAGTGCGTGTAATTAAGTCAGGGACTGGAGCCGCCGCTCAATATCTATGGTTAGTGCCGCAGATATGTCTCAGGATTGGTATTCCTTGTTACGGTCAAAACATTCTGATGGATGGAATATGGTGTGAGAGAAATACGTTTAGTGGCGATTTTGATGTTTCAGATACAGATTCGATTTTTCTTAGTGTACTTCAACAGATTTTTGGAGGAGAGATATACTCAAGTGATGAGGAAATAGGCTTATTTTTTAATTTTACGACAGGTTACTGGTACTGGGGGGAGGAGGACTGGGAGGAATTAGATTCATGATTTAACAATTGTAAACTGGGGGCTGCTGCACAAAAAAGAAATGGTACATACTTTGCATCTTTCTTTGTGCGACAGCCTCCCTTCTCATTTAAGTTTCATCTCCGTATTCGCAGCACATCATCCTGCCTAAGCAATGCCAGATCGCCAATTTGCAGTTCACAAAGGCGCAGTGTTTTTACCAGTCTAAGTTCCCCCGGTTCATCAAAGATATGGGTAAAACAAAGATAAGGTTCAAATTCTAAAAGATGCTGAAAAATTCTTCGATAATAGCGGAATTCTTGCATATGAGAATTCCAGGAAATCTTTAGAACTTCTTCTGAAATCCACGGTTTTTTTATTTTTGCCACCCGCCAGTAATCATTTGCAAAGAGATCTATAGGATAGCGGCCTTCCTCCTTTAAGGCGAGGGAATACGATCCGACCATGGAACCACAGTCGCAGAATCCCGGACGATTTCCGCCAAAGGCTTTATAGCCTCCTGGAAAGAGATGCAGACAGCCATAGTTGCGGTTTTTTAAATAGGAAACGGATTTTTTATTTTTTACAATCGTATAATTAAATTGACACATGGGTTTTCCCCTTTAGATAAAAACTCAGTTTTAATCTTGATTTGTCTTACAAGGTATTTTATCATAAGCAGAATGACATGACAATGTAAAATCCGATTTTTTTAAATTAGCGCATTGATATTATCTGATTTTGCTTGAAATTCACCCAAAGCTGTATTACAATAAATGGAGGGTAAGATAAAAGATAAAGTGAAGGATTTATTTTGTATTCGGAATCGTGTCGGAGGATAAGGAGGCTATGTGAAAATATCATTTATCGGGGCGGGAAATATGGGATATCCACTGTTAAAGGGTGCTACCGCAGCGTTTGGGGCGGAGAATATTACCTTTCAGACAAGACACCGGGAACATGAGGAGGCAATTTCAAGGGAACTTGGCGTGCCGTATGCGCCGCGCCTGCTTGAGATGGTGATGCAGTCGGATATTATCGTGATTGCCGTCAAACCTCAGTATGCAGCAGAGGTATATCCGGATGTGAAGCTTGCCATGTCGAAGGAAAAAATTATTGTTTCGGTGATGGCAGGTGTTACGGTGGAGGAATTAAGGAGGCAGACGGGCGCGGTAAAAATTGTGCGCACTATGCCGAATACTCCGGCGATGCTCGGTGAAGGGATGACCTGCATCAGCTACTCAAACGAGGTTACGGAGGTAGAAAAAGAGGTGGTGCGCAAGCTGTTTTTAAGTGTTGGCAGGATCGAGGAGATTCCAGAGAAACTTTTAAATGCCGCAATCTGTGCAAACGGCAGTTCGCCAGCCTTTGTCTATCTGTTTATGGAGGCACTTGCGGACGGAGTCGTAAAATATGGGATTCCGCGCGATATGGCATACCGCCTTGTCGGGCAGACGGTACTTGGCTCCGCAAAAATGCTGCTTGAGTCCGGACAACATCCGGGCAAGCTAAAGGATGCAGTCTGCTCGCCGGGCGGCACCACGATTGCAGGAGTTGCTGCCCTAGAAGAATACGGACTTCGCAACGCCGTGATAAAAGCGGCGGACGCATGCTACAAAAAAGCCGAAGAAATGCAAAAATAGGGCATATGCGGAACTAAAAACAGCATATGCGGAACTAAAAATAGGAGGATCTTAGGATATGGCAGATCATAAAAGAATTGACAGGAAGCTTGAGTTTGAGGGGAAAATTGTAAAATTTTACAGCGACACAATGCAGTTGCCGGACGGCAATACAGAAATCTGGGACTTTATTGAACATAAGGGTGCTGCTGCCATCGTTCCGGTAAAGGAGAATGGAGATATTATTATGGTGCGCCAGTACCGCAATGCGCCGGAGCGTTATACACTTGAAATTCCGGCGGGGGCATTAAATCCCGGTGAGGACAGACAGACTGCGGCAGTGCGGGAATTAGAGGAGGAAACCGGATACAAGGCTGGGGCAGTCGGACATCTCTTTGATCTTTATACAACGGTTGCCTTCTGCAATGAGTTGATTGGCATTTACTACACGGAGGAACTGATCCCGGCAAAACAGCATCTTGATCCGGATGAATTTTTAAATGTGGAAGTACATCCGCTAGAAGAACTGATCGATATGATTTTGCAGGGCAAGATCCAGGATGCGAAAACGATTGCGGCACTGCTTGCCTACCATACGAAAAAGATGCGTGAAAAATAGTCATAGACCTCTTCCCCGCCACATACAATGATTCAGGCAGAAAAAAAGGAAAAGTAGTACGAGATTCGAAACGGGGGAGTGCATATGGCGAAGCGGAGTTTGCAAATAAAAGAAAAGGAACTGGCGACAGCAGTCACGGTTCTTTTTCTTTTTGGAATTTTGCTGGGCTTTTTGTGTCTGAAATTGATTAACGCCATGGTGGGGGGTGAGAAAATACAGGTGGACGAGGCATATTTAAAAAGAATTGCGCAAGTTGTACCGGGATTCGATCTCTACCTGTATACAGTGGGCAAAAAAATTAAAAATGTATTTTTATATTTTATCTTATCGCTGACCTGGTTAAATCTGCCATACACGGCATTTTTACTGCTGCGCCAGGGATTTTTGCTAGGATATCTGCTTACAAGCTTTTTTCCGGATTATCAGTTAAAGGGGATCTGGGTGGTGTTTTCCTATTATTTTCCACAATTTTTGGTTGCCATACCCTTATGGGGGTTCTGTTTTTCAATAGCGTGGCACGCATGGAAAGAGCGGCATACACTTACTTATGATGTGGACAATGTGTTAAATCTTCAAAAATTGAAATTACTACAGCTTTCCGGAAAGCGGGTGGTATGGATTATGGTGGCTTGTTTTGCACAGAGCGCGTTAGAAGTATGGATTGGAACATGGTTTTTAAAAAAGGCAGTGGAGGTGCTTTTTTAGGGGAGGAAATCATTGGCGAGTGAAAAGAAATATCTTTTCCTCGCCCTTTTAGGAGGAATTTTTTAAGAAAGTAAATCAGGGGTCCTTAGTCAATAGTATCTTTAATTTAACAATGTAATTCTTTTCTCCTTCCATCTTTTAATTTTAATATTATTCCGCAGAATCCAAATTTATTTTTATTCCTAAAAGTACTCACACGGCGATAATTATTCTGTTTGTTCTACTTCTTCAATATTTGTGATCTGTATTTATACTGCCTCCGATCG
>CAJUCG010000022.1 GCA_910585065.1 uncultured Lachnospiraceae bacterium | reverse complement strand
TAAATGGCAAGCGAATTCCCACGGTTTCTGATGCATAGATCAATAACCAGTCAATTACCGCTCCAATGACTACCAGCAGCCACATACACACTTTTTTCGCGATTCCACGAAATCCTTTGTAGCTATCCAAAGTCTGTTCCCGGTACTTTGCCGCCAGCAGACCAGTCACATAATCAATTACATTGCAACCGACTAAGATCAATACAGGTACAGCTAAGATCCCAAGCATACTCATTACTCCCCCAATAATCGTTGTTAGGATTGCTTTCACTTTTTCCATAATCAATTCCTTTCTGCGTAAAAAAAGAACCTTCTAGTTCTACGACTTGTGGCATATATCCATTTTCATCGGTGGTGGTCTTATTTGCTGTTCCATTTCATCCTCTTTCCTGCACGCAAAAAAGGACATCAAAAAAATTTGATGCCCTGCTTGCATTTTCTATTTGATTGTGGTATAGTGACATTAAGAAGAGGACACCGCCCACAAAGTGGTTGCCTCCCAGATTGGCAATAAGCCTACCTGCGACTGGTCAAGTACAAGGTAGGCTTATTTATTTTCGCTTGTTGTTCCTATCGTCCAGATAGGCAAGTAGCGCAATCAAGAAATTACCACCCAAAAACAACAGGGTTAAAATCTGGTATGTATCCATCTGCACCACCTCCCCTCTTTCATTTTTCCCACGATGGGATTATGCCGAATGGCATAGCGGAGAATTCCGCTTTCTGAAAGTTCGGGAGGCTACCACCTTGTAACACGGTGTCCATGTGTACTATAGCACATTTTGTCGGACTCTGCAACCAAAATTTACCGGAAAATTACCTTGATGATATTCTCTGTCACTCGCTCGATTACGCGGTATCCCCGAAGGATTTTGCCCTCTGACAACATATACTCGCCATCCGCTGCGGTTGCAATCCCGCTGTCTGCCACTTTACAATATCCGTTTACCTGGCAGCTCCCATCATCGTACACCGCCAGCACACCCAGCATTCCAATTGCCGCCCATTCTGGGCGATCTTTGCGTTCAATATAAACCGCCATAGGGTCATATCCTTCCACTTGTTCCAGTTGCATTTCTATTCGAAATTCTCCCGTTGGAATTTCTTGCACCCCGACGACCCTAACTTCTCCTGTTTCATTCCCATCTTCATCTAAAACAGGTTCTGTTACTTCTTCTGCTTTGGTAATTGGTACTTGAACTTCCTTTCGAATCAACCGCCCAAATATATCTTTTTTCCAACGCCCCTGCCATTCCTCATCTGAATTACCAATCAAACAAGGGAACGCAGACACAATCCCCAATATGTAATCGTTCTGACTTGCAATTCGAATTTTATCGCCGTCTAACGTAACAAAATGTCCCACTCTGTCAGTTCCAGCTGGATTACCATCCCGCCATTCATAATATTCTGCATAATCTGCTCCTCCAGATCCATATGACATTTTACAGTACGCATAACCATTCCAATTAACACGAAAGGCATTTGAACGTGCAGTTTCAGAAGCACCATTTCCTATTACAAATAGATCATTTAAGCACTCGTTTGGATTTGTGTCCCTTGAAAGATTATATTTTCCAATTACAAAATTTAGATAACCGGTTGCCTTGACTGCATCTCCACACGAAAATGAGCGTGTTCCAGAAACTTGAGATAAATATCCAAATACCGTACTTGTGTCCCCTGTCGCTTTGGTCTGGTACCCCGCTGCAAAGCTATTAGATCCACTTGCCTCTACGCTATATGCACCAAGTGCTATGCTTCTTGAACCAACTGCACCTACTCTTTCTTTGTCAGTAATCAATCTCCAAGCACTCCAACCAGAGGTATTTAAATATCTTATATATACATTTCCACTTGATTCTTTTACTGCAATCTGTTCAACATAATCTCCGTTATCTGACTTTAACACAAGGAGTCCAAAGTAGTTTCCTCCATCAGGAGAATTTGCAGTTATCGTCCTCATTGTATAAAGCCCAGGAGTTTTCATGTTGTTATAGTCACCCTCACTCACTACTATTGATGCAGCTTTATTCGCTAATAGATTGTTGACTTCCGTTTCTGTATAATATCGATTATCATGTGTATGAGAACTTGCTGCTTTCTGATTTAGTAGCGTAGTTATTTCCGCTTTAGTATTATATCGCCCATCATGACCATGATCCGCGCTTGCAAAATGCGCTGCATGATATCCGTCCAGCGTGTCTGCATTCCCGCCATCACGGGTTGCTTTTATGTTAATTTTTTTGGTTGCGTTGTCTGCCGCCAGCGTGATATTACTGCCAGCCTCTAGCGTAAAAGTCGCCGTTTTGCCATTCGCCGTTATAGTAACACTTCCGACTTGGATATTTGAAAATGCATTTTGGTTTACCTCTGCATTCGCTGCCACTCCATCCAGTTTTTGCTTGTCTTCCGCACTCATCAGTCCTGGCTCACTCTGCGTTGCTGTGCCTGTCCCTGCTTTCGCGTTCCAGGTCTGCTTATCCTGCGCTGTCACATGAAGATCATCATCTTCTATATGCTTTTTTGCCGTTTCTTCTAACTTCTCTAAAAATTTTTTTAGAAATGCATCATTGTTAATTAACTGCTCCAATAATACATTGAATACATCTGCCCGCGCCCGATCATTGGTTTCCAGCATTCGCAATACGTCATTATATTCTGGCGGGTCTTTAATTTTGAAATTATCCATTATTTTTTCTCTTCCTCTTTGTTTGCTACCTTTTAATGTTCTGCCCCTGCATCTGCATCTGATGTATCTACCCCAGTAGTAATTTGTGAGATATTTGTAGCTATCGTGGCAAAGGCTGCATCAGTCGCCGTTTGAATCCTCTTAGCAGTGACAGCATCGGCATAAACTTCATAGTCAAGATATTTTACTACCCCATCTTGAATCTGAGCTGAAGTAAAACATACCCCATAAAATTCTCCTTTCTTTTAATTATGAATTATAACTTTAATTTGGACTTTTACTGTACATACAGTAGTTCTAGCAAAATTAATCGCTGCAATTGGTATAGTTCCTAAATTTTTTAGATTATATTCACCAACATCTATTGAATTTGAATCAGAAAATTTAGTTTTACCAATAATTAACGGTTCAACATCGGAATTCGGAGTCGTATTTTTTAGAAAAGTGCTCCATGTGTAATTTATAATATTAGAACTTCTTGTCCCAAAACCAAATTGTCCATTAGTATTACGCATAATATACCACCAATCCGATGCTATCAACCACCCTGTATTATTGAAAGTTTGGGAATAGCAAGATACTAATTGATATTTTTTCTGGTATGAAATCATTCTTCTTAGCATAGGAAGCATTATTCCATCAAGAGCGGAACCAATATCAAAAGATATTTGAGTCTCTCCAGCGGGGAGTGTTAAATCAAATGATTTATCGAATACAACATCACTAGACATCATTGTCCCCGTAATTTTCTGTCCTTTTACATAGGCAACCTTACCAGAAGCAATATCCGCAGCCGTGGCATTTGCATCTGATGTATCTACCCCAGTAGTAATTTGTGAGATATTTGTAGCTATCGTGGCAAAGGCTGCATCAGTCGCCGTTTGAATCCTCTTAGCAGTGACAGCATCGGCAACTAATTTCTTACCATCACTGACAGATTTTTTTAGTTTATCACCCTCCGTTTTTGTAAAATAGGTTTCTGTAATATTTTTCCCATTTTCATCCTGTGTTGCTTTAGTCGCAGATGCAACCGCTTGAGAACCAATATTTGCAGAGGTTATTACTTCCTGCCAAGACCTCCAAGAATCAACATTATACATTGCTTCACGAAAATAGTATTTATCTGCATGATCATTATATGGATATATAAACTGAATACAAGCTGGAACAGTATCCCTATATCCTTTTATTGTATGAACTGTGCAATAACTTAACCCATTGAACTTATTCGCCGGGTTATTACTGAAAAATATAGTTTCCCCCTTTGGATACGTACTTGGTAAATCGGTACCTTGCTTCCAATTATCTGCTTGTGCAATTTTCTGCGCACCTGAAGCAATTCCATCCAGCTTCTTTTTATCCCCCGCACTCATCAGTCCTGGCTCACTCTGCGTTGCCTCTTCTTTTAACTTCTCTAAAAGTTTTTTCAAGAATGCATCGTTGTTAATCAATTGTTCAAATAATGCATTGAACGTATCCGCATGGTCAGGATCAGTTGGTTCTAACATCCGCAATACTTCATTATATTCTCGGGGTTCTTTTATCTCAAAATTCTCCATTCTCTCTCTCCTTCTACCATCTTCTTATTAGAAAATCTCGTCCATGTCCATCACAAACTCCATATCGCCGTCTTTCCCTTTCGGCAAAAATGTTTTGTAGGCAACCAAATCGCCCGCCGAATCAAAAAGCCCTAACTCACTTATTGTCTGATCTGCAAGTTCTTCTTTCCCCAATCGTACACTGTAGCGTCCGGTTGTTGTTTCCGGGTAGGTGTGTGCATCAATATCCTTTTTGAGCAGCTCGTTTCGCAGGGAAACCTCCTCCCCCGTTGTTGCGATTACTGCACCACTCTCATCCACGCCGCCACTGCCAAATGCCATCTGTGTAATCGCGGGCAGTGTAAGATCTCCTGCGTGCGCCTGACAAAGCTTTTCTCTTCCCGTTTTTGTGATTACTCCTTGTGCCATATTTTTTTCCATCCTTTCCTTATATTTAATATTTTTGCTTTACTGCTATATTTCTTCCGTATAAACTTCTGCATCCAATATACGGCTCCCATCCAACAATTCGCTCCCGTCCAGTGTTCCCCAGTTTTTTTCAATTCGCAAACCGCCGGTTACGGATACCGTTCTGCCCACTTCCCCAACGTCCCCCGATATCTGAAGTTCTTTCGTACAAACACTCCCCTCCGCGCTTGCTGTGCCTTGAATTGAAAAAGAAGTATCTTCCCCCATGTTCTGCACTGCTTGCGCTTTTGCGGTAATCTCTCCACTAATCTTTGCTTCTGCGCCAATCCCCCCAGCAAAATATAGCCGACTTGCCAGATTCTTTTTTGCATATATTTCTCCCGCAATTGTCAACGATCCTCTGCTCGTTAAGGTCTGTATTATCTCTGTTCTGGCTGTAATTTTTCCATCAAATGTATTTTTTGCCTGAATCTCTCCTGCAAGATGTAATCCTCCGGAGGCAATAGTTTTCATTACCGCCGCGCCTTGCACACATAAGAAGTTTTTTACCTCCATAAGCTGTATGGCGCGCGCCCTAACTAAAATCTCTGTATTCAATGCAGTCTTTGGACAAGTATCAAACAAAAGCCGCATTTCTCCTGCTACTGTCCCTCCGGTAAGCATTGCGCCCCATAGTCTAAAAATCATATCATTTTGTACGTCCAACTGCACCCATGGCCGCATCTGCACCGTTCCAACAAATCTCGTTTGCCAGTCTGCATTCACTCTGATTTGCAGTGCAACGGGATAAAAATCCAAACTTTCCCCGGACAAAAAACCATCCAGATAATATTCCCCGTCCAATCCTGCTGTACCATCCAAGTAAAAGGGCGGGATATTATCACGCGGATAGAACGCGCCTGTCATTCGCATCTTCGCCTGTAGATCCCATGGCACACTTGCCACACACACCACCCTATCCGTCATTACAAAAAGCATATTTGCGGGGAGCATTGCTCCAATCAGTTCGCGCATCGTCCGAAGAGTATCCCACGATAAATCTTCCGCAACGAGTTCCATCCGATATTCTTCCGGAAAGGAAATATGATAGTTTTTCCGTGCGGTCAACGCATCCAGATATTCATAAAGCCTGACCATCGTGTATGGAATTGTTCTATTCCATTTTCCTAAAAGTGCCGCCTTTCGCCCCTCCATACTGCTTGTAGGCGCGGTAATTCTAAGAAGCTTCTCCCAGCGTTTTACTCCCTGCAAATCGGCAGTGTGGATAAATCCATTATTTAGCAGAGCATCAATATCTTCATATAACCGTTTAAACTCTGGATTTTCCGCTTTTGATAGTTCCCGAAACTCCCTAATCTCCTGCAAAAATCCTGGCAGATACTGAATCAGGTCAACCTCCTGTTCCTGTTCCATGGACACTCCCCCTTATGGCAATCTCATTCTCTCCCAGAACAATATTTTTTGCTTCCCCATTTAACTTTGTTTCGGCGATATCCAAGATCCCCTCTAATTCCAATATCCTGCCCTCCAGCCGGGATATTCGCACCACTAACACCTCATTATCTGCCCAAGTCTGATTCAGTTCGTGAAAATACGCATCCACCGCATTCTGAATTGATTCTTTTACCCCATCAAAACTATATCCAGCCTGATAGGTAAGTTCTAGCTCTAAATCAATTGTTACCGATTTAACCGAAACCACATTTACAAGATGCCCGATAGGTGCAATTCCGTAACCTTCCCCGGCGTATTCATTAGGATCAACGGCTTGCTGTACCGTTTTAATCAGCGCATCCGAAGCAACCCCAAATTCTGAATTGATGATTGTCAAAAGCACTGTCCCCCCGGTGGTCAGCTTTTTATTCAATGCAGCATCATACACGGTTTCAAGCCATGCGGCAACTTCCCCGATTAAAGTAGATTTAATTGTGGCATACCACGCCATCACCGCTGCGGAAGGGATCATTTCAGCAGGACGAAGATCACTATTCCAAATCCTTGTTACTTTGGTACCTCCAACACCTGGAATGGCATTTATTTTTTCAAGGTAATCAGCCCGATTCCCGCCAAATGCCTGCGATTCCAGACTGTCAAAGTACCGTTTTCGCAAATGCTCCGTTTCTTCCTCATCTTCACCCGGAATTAAGATTTCTATTAGTTCGGCCGTTTCCAACCCTGCGATATAATCAATCGGAATTAGTTTTCCTGCTGTTTGGTTTCCTGCCTCCCCTAGTTCTTCGCATTCCATCCGATACTCACCATCCAATATCTTTTCCACTGCACGATAAACAAAATCATTGCAATGAAATCTCGCCCCTATAGGGATAACAATTGATGCGGGGGTAAACACACCCCGCAGGATGGCATGAGTCGCAGAGTAGGGGGTAATCCCTCGTTCTGCCGCCCTGCGGATTAGACCGTCCCTGGATGCGGTATCCGCAAACATCTCACGAAAAATCGCTTCCAGACCAATATATGCCATTGCCACCTCTGCGCCCGCTGGTGCAAGTGCATCATAAATCATCGATCCTTCTCGCTTATCAAACGTATTGGGAATTCGGGCAAGCATCCGCTCCAAAATCACCTGATAAGTATTATTTTCAAACACTAGATTCTTACCTCCCTTTCCGCTTGCACATCCCCAAAAATGGTATGTACAGTAAATGCCACATGGACGATATTTCTCTCTGGAAAATCAAAGGAAAAATTA
Organism: uncultured Lachnospiraceae bacterium; assembly: GCA_910585065.1. Lineage (GTDB taxonomy): Bacteria > Bacillota > Clostridia > Lachnospirales > Lachnospiraceae > RGIG4057. The sequence continues at coordinate 17,606 of CAJUCG010000022.1, read as the reverse complement.
TCCACCCCCTGAATTCGTCCATCACAGCATAAAGCTTCACTAATTCGGCGTTCTAATTCCGGGCAGACATAGGAAATGGGCTGTCCGTACAAATCAAGCGTTTCTATGCCATAATCATTGCTATAGATCACGTACTGAAAACGTTCGGTCAGAAGAATCTTATAAATTGCCTGAAGCATTGCCTCTTTATCATTCACAAATCCCCGCACCTGAGCGCGCTCAAGATCCATTTTGTATGTATGAGTTGGCTGTTCCTCAATCTCGAAATCCTGTGTGGGAAAGGCTATGGTTGAAGGTATCATCCGATTCTATCCACCACAAGATATTTTTGCCCGCCTTGCTGTCGAAAAAGAATGACATTATCACCGACAACCAGCCCATTATGAACGGTGACAGGCATTCTTTTTATCGCACGGAAACGAGAGGGATCTAATCTCATCGAATTTTGTGATTCCCCTTCGTAGAAAAAATTTTGAATATTCTCCACACTGATATGTATTTTATGCTCAGTTACATTCTGGCAAAGAATAAGCTGTGATTCTCCTAATGGTATCTTCTGCTCTACAAGAATTTCCAGTGGAGAGATGCTTTTCACTTCTCCAAAACAGATTTCAACAGGTTTTCGTGCCTCCACTGCTTTGATTGCTGCCTTTTTTAACATTTCCACAAGTTCGTTTGCGTCAGCCAACAAAATCACCTCCCCGAAGAGTTAAATCCATCCAATGTTCCCCTTCCTTATAACGATGCCTGCATTTTTCCACAAGCATCCAGTTTTTTAGCTTTCTATCCACAAGATCAAGGCAGATAATCACCATACATCCCGCCCGCACTCGGTTATCCCCTAAAACATTGGTAAGTTTCAGGTTACAAGTTTTTTGGTTATATAGTTTTAGTAGCGCATCCGCTTTTGCTTTTCCGTTTTCTCCTTTGGAGAGCGTATCAAAATATTGCAGCACTCCCCAGCGATTGATATTTTCTTCATCCTGTGCAATATAAACTTCCCGCTTTCCGGTTTCTTCATTGTCATAGGTCAACTTAATTTTATTGTAAGTATTATTGTCTATTGTGGACGTATAATCAAAATTTTCCCCGGTTTCCTCATCAATCATCAAATAGGCTCCGGGCTTTCCGACTTTCATTGAAGCAATATTTTTCAAGGTCAGCTTGCCAAAATCATCATATAACACAAACATTTCTTTTGTATTTTGCAAAGTCAGATCAAGCGCGTTCCCTATCATATCAAACAGGGAGGTATTATCCTCCACCCGCGATGCAATCACAAAACCAGTTTGTTCAATCTCCCCCGTCTGCAAACGAAAATCTGCGGCAAGTCTTTTGAGCAACTCGGAGGCCGTCTTGTTTTCATAGACATAGGTATCCTTGTTAGTCAGGTAGCGCAATTGGTCATAGGCGGTTACACTGACAATTCCTTCCTTGTCCTGACGTTTTGTAAACAGAAATCCGAAGAAAACCGGAGTCCCATCCACTTTTAACCGAATGGCTGCGCCCTCGTCCAAGCACAAGGCAGTATCCGCAATTACATTAAAGGTCAGTTTGCCCGGAACGCCGCGCCGTTCGGTACTCCATTCAATCCCTTCCTCCACGGCAGGAAGATAAACCTTTTTCCCAGAATTATCCGCAATTAACAATTCTATCTCCACGATTATCCTCCTTTTACGCTATCCGCCGTTACCCACCCAAGCCATCCTCCGGCCGGAGTGGTTACATGGTATGGATGAGAACCCTTCTGGTTAATGAAATTTATCTTTCCCCGGTAATTGTTTTTTGTCTGCCCTGGACCATTCCCATAGCTATCCCGATGAAGCCGCCCATTAACAATAACATCCGATCCGATACCAATAGGTGTGGAAGGCTGGACGGTGGATTTTGCCCGCGCTTTTTTGGTAGTTGCTTTCGAATTTTCCGCGATATTTACCGTTTTTGTCCCATAGTCCCTGTATTGTTTCAGATTGAACTTTACTTTAAAATCAAAACCATTCTTTGCCTCTTCGGTAATGCGATAATCTTCCAGTGACACTTTGATATTTGTGTTTTGCAGTGTCTTCCCCGCCGGAGTTCGTCTGCACACGATAAACTGGAAGGGCTTTTTACTTGTTTTCAATTCCTCAAAGAGATCAAAAAAATATCCCGCATCCTTAAATTCGGAGGGATAAACAGCATAGGGATATTGCACTTGGGGGATTTCCGCTTCAAATTCAATATCAGTCAACTCTGCTTTTTTTAGGATATTGATTTCGCCTTCGTTAATCAATTTTACGGTTTTATTCCCACCATTTATTTTTATCTGAATTTTTCCAGGGGTAACGGGCAGCAAGCAATCCTTTAAATACACATCATATCCATTCTTTGCCATTTACTCATGCACCCCTTCCGCAATGGTGTCAACACTCTCTTTTACCGAATCTGTCAGCTTTGTGATAAATCCATCAATATCATCGCCACTATTGATACTATTTTGCATTCCTGACATATCCACATGGACTTCTGCAATAGTGTACTTATTTATATTTTCCTGCTCTGCAATATCGCGCAGATAGCGAAGATCTTCCTCTGTAATCTCTATGGAGTCTTTGATTGCACTTGTGTCCCCTGCGATATTATCCAGCCCATAAACCAAATCTTCCCCATAATTGCCTAAGTTTTTGTAATCCTCCGGGGATGGTATTTCTGTTTCAAATAGACTGGCAAGGTCAAAGTTTGCAATGCTCTCATCAATTCCTTTACCGAATTCGTACCCGACATCCCAAGCAGCTCCGTATTCAAACCGCCCAAGCTTTATATCCTCGGCATCTACCTTTTCCATGATTTCCACGCCACTGCCGTATGTTTCTTCCACCCAGTCCCCAATGGAATCCCTCCACCCTTGGAGTCCCTCTGCCAGATTTGAACCAAAAATCCAGTCAATCGCGGAAGCTACAGACTGAAGCAGGGAAAGCACTGTATCAACCAAGTCAAAAAACAGTCGGGCAATCGCACCGATGGGGTCAATGAACACATTCGCAAGGAAATTTACAAACGAGGCGATAAAATTCCAGAGCGTAACCAACAGGTCAATGATAAAGTTAATTGCCGCGGAAAAAATATTCCCGACAAACGCCAACGCGACCATAAATGCCCCGCAAATTATCCCCGTTGCAGAAACGGAAGTTCCTGCAAAATGGTTTATCGCCGCCACCACCGCATAGATTACCGCAATCAGGGCGATAATCATAATGATGATCCATGTGATCGGGGATGCTGCCATCGCGCCATTCAGGCCATTCTGCGCGGCAATCTGCGCCGCCGTGCCTGTCGTTAGGCTGCCCGTTGCGGCTGCATGGAGCATTTGTGCTACCGCCATCGCACCATGGATTCCCTTACTGACCAGGGTAACGGCGTTTGCTGCAAGCTGCGCCCCATAGTAAACAGCAAGTGCGGCTGCCACACCATAAATAATCGGGGAGAGCCATGACCAGTTATCCGCAACCATCCCCGCAGCACCTTCAAGGAAATCAAAAATTTCAAGAATAATTCCTGCGACAACGGAGAGGGATTCAACCGCGCCATCCACAAATCCTTGAAATGCCTCGCTGTTCGCAATCTCATTGATTCGATCCAAAACAGGCTGGAACGCCATCAAAGCATTGTTCTGAAAAGAAGTCCAAATCTGGGAAAACGTCATTGGCATATTTTCAAATTTTTCATTGGTTTCTTCTGCTGTATAAAACATTGCGTTCTTTATCAGCTCTGCAGAAAGGATTCCCTCGCTGGCAATATCCTTCATACTCCCTTGAACATTCCCCGCCAGTTCGTCCACCGTCATTCCCATCGCTCCCGCAACACCGGCCAGCACCCCTTCATTTTCCTCAATATACCGGGAAATGTTCTGTACAATGTTCGGAGCCTGTTCCAGGATACTATTAAATTCCTCGCCGCGAAGCACGCCGGACCCCATCGCCTGAGTAAGCTGTAGCATGGCCGCTTCAATTCCTGTCGCATCCGTCCCTGCAATGGTAAACTGCTTGTTGATCTGCTCCATAAAGGCAATGATTTCTTCCGAACTGCTAAACGCGCCACCCGCCATCAATCCCAGCTTGGAAACCGCATCTGCGGTTGCCTGATAGCTTCCCCTTGCGCGCTCTGCGGAGAGAAAGATCATATTCTGCAAGTCCTGTGTTGTCTGCAAACCATCATTCATCATATCCAGTCTGGCATTTGTGGAAACCATCTGGTCGGACAAGCTAATTGCTACGGTAATACTTTGGATGGTTGCATATGCCGCAACCGCTCCCTTTATGGCGGCAATCAGCCCGTTTGCCTTATCCGTTCCATCCTCGATTACACGGTTAAATCTCCCCTGCTCATCCACATTGTCCCGGATATAGCGTTCTGTATTTCCCACGGTCTGCGACAAACGAAGGTAAACTTCATTTGCTGCGGAAACATCCATACTTTCCATTGCATGATTTAAATTCTGCTGTTCCTGCAATGCCTGATTTAACTGTCCCCGCAACTGTTCCAGTCCTGCATTTGCCATTTCCGTTCCTATATTCATCGGCTGATTTTCCATCTGCTGAATACGGGTTCGGATACGGTCAATCCGAACAGCCAGACTGTTTAAGTTCTGAAACGATTCCGGTGGGAAGAGATTGGTGTTATAGGCCTGTCGTGCAATGGTATCCTGCGTGCTGCTCAACTGCTCCATCATTTCATTCGCACTCTGGACTTCCTGCCGGAAACGGTCAACCCCCGTATTGGTAAAAACGGGCATTGTATCCGTTTCCCAGTGAACCGGAATCTCCACAGGGGGGATATCGGAAAAGGAATCCCGCACAAGCCTTTCCGCGTCCGCTACATTCTGGGAAAGTCGCAAATATGCAGTATTGATTTCACTGATATCCATATTCTGCATAGCCACGTCCAAATCATTTTGAAGCTGCAAGGTCTGATTTAGCTGCATACGCAATCGTTCAAGCTGTGTATTCGCCTCTTCTGTTCCAATATTCAAGGAATTGTCTTCTGCTTGATTTATCATGCTGGTCAATTCCTGAACCCGGTTTTCCACACTCTGAATATCATAGGATGCTTGTGGAGAAAGTATTTCCGATTCATTCGCTTGTTGTGTGATTCGGGATTGTACTTCGGATAACCGTTCCATCATGGAATTTACGCTTGCAATTTCTTGTTCAAAGCGTTCAATTCCCGTATTGGTAAATACATCCACTCCTTTGTAACTTTCCCAGTGAACCGGAATCTCCACAGGTTCCGGTTGTGGAAGTGGTATCTGGGGCTTTTGCATCTCAATGGGATTGATTTGGCTTTGCATTCCAATCCCCTGAATTACCGTATCTAATTTCTGCGCGGCAACCGCAACCTCATCAATCTGATCTCTTACCCCAGAAAGAGGGGAGGCAGAAACCGGGGCATTCATTACCGCTTGCATTTGCTCCATCCGGTCAATAGATAAGTTTACTGTGCGAATAATCTGTGTCATCACACCAGTAAACCTATCCTGCAATTCAATGGAAGATTGAATACTTCCCAATGCTATCACCTCCCCTTTCTTCCCTTTTTCGCCTTACGCTTCATTTCCTTTTCTTTTTTCTTATCATCTTCTATTTTCCTTTTGATTGCTGCCACGGTAAACGCTTTTTCCTGCTCATCCATCGCAAGGAAAACCGAAGGCAGGATATGGAGTTTCAGGAGAGCATAGTAAGCAAAATTTGCTTCCCAATCGCCCTCCTCAATTATTTTTTTGCCTCTTCTACCTTATCCTCAAATGAGGTATCGAATCCCTGAAATTTCTGCACAAAGGCAGCAAGATCATTATACTCGCCTGGATCATCCACCATGGCAAGCAACAGGTTTTCCGGCTTATCTACACCGTAGGACTCCAGCAATTCCTTATCCAGTAAATCCGGTACCACAACGGACGCTGAAATCATCTTTCGAAGATATTTTCCAGTCTGCAATCTTGGATGGTATACGTTCGGCTTTCCTGTAACTGGTACTTCAATCATACATTCATCCCGGATATCCTCGTTCTCCCGTGAGGTAATATGACGGAATTCCCATTTCAAAGGCTTTCCGTTATCATCCAGAAGGGATTTTGTCGGTGCGTAAAAGCCATTCTCCTTTACCTTCTTGTTTGCTTTCATAAATTTGCTAAATTTTGACATTTTGATATCTTCCTTTCATTGATTGTTAATTGGTAAGAAATCCTTCCAGATCTTTAAAGGATTCTGGCAGCTTAAAGTCTTCAAAAGTGAAATCCATCTCCTCGTCCAGATACTCCCCATCCGCATCAAATTTTGCCAGGATACCACCATCGATATTGCAGTCCATCAAAATAACAGTCTGCCGCCCCACCGAAGAAGTTTTATCTTCATTGGAAATCTGGATCTCAAAATAGATATCCTCCCCGGTATCCTTATACTGCAGCATCATCTGCCGGAAGATGGAAGTGTTGTAGTGGAAGGTTGCGGAACCCGTACCCTCCCAGCCGCAAGCCTTGTTTCCCTTGCCTGTTTTGCCAAGAATGGGAACCTTTGTTTTTGTCTTTTCGAATTTGGCTTCCAGGTTGATTGCCTGCATAAAATTATAACGGCGCGTGCCAATCGTAATAAAACATTCCGCTTCCGCCGCAAAGATCGTATCTTTCGCTTTCATTGTTACATTGTTCATTCTCCCTCACTCCTTTGACATTGAAATTTTTCTATGACTTCGAAATCTCCAAAAGTGAATTCCATCTCATCCATCAAATAATCAGATTCTGCATCGAATTCTGTCAAAATCCCTCTTTCAATACAGCAATCTTTCAGCAGGATTGTCTGGCATCCCATCTGTGAAGCGGGGTCATAATTCGTGACCTGCATTTCAAAATGGATATCTTCTCCTGTTTCCTTACTATAAAGCACCATCCTCCGGAAAACGGAATCATTATAATAGAACTCCATTTTACCAGTTCCTTTCCATCCGATAATTCTGTCGTTTTCCCCTTTGATTTTTTCAAATCTGGCTTTCAACCTGACTGCTTGGATAAAATCGTAGTATCTCCCTCCCTGTATTACAACACAATTTGCCAGTGTACCATTTACTGTGTCTTCTGCCTTCATCACTGCTTTGCCATTCATTTTAATTTCCCCTTTCCTTATGCTACAGTAACGGTCATGTATAACTTACCCATAGCATTCACTACAGTTACAAGGTCAGTCACAACTACGGATTTCTTTGTGTCGCCCTGATCTACCTTCACATCAGCATCAGAGAAATTCTCAATCGCATGAATGGCCTGAAGCTGTTCATGGTGCTTTACAATATCCGACCAGAGAGAAATCCGTCCTGACGCATCGTTGGGAACAATACCCAAATATTGGGTATCAAAAAGCACTGCAAGATCATTACCAATCTGGTCAATAACCCGAATCGTCTGATTATCTTTGAAAACATCCCCCATAGTGTCGGAAATTGTAACCATTGTGTTAATATCTTCCAGAACCCGCACATCCGCCCCCACTTTATGGAATGTGAACTTGCCCGCCTTGATTGCCGCTTTAAGCTGATTCTGCGTATACGGGGTTTCGACAGTAAAATCACCGTCATATTTACGATTTTGGTTGCTCTTATTGACCGCACAACCAGCGGATGCACCTGTCACCCAATAAACAAGGCTTGCTTCACTCCACTCCTCATCAAGGGACTTATTATTTACGCTGATAACCCCCATAAAATCAGCCTTTGCATAATCGTAAAGAACAAGTTGAAATTTTACGCCCATTTCATCACGCAATCGTTTATTGTAAGCAGCATACAATGATTTCGTGGTATCATCCGTTACTACTACCCCCATAGTATTGAAAGCGAAGGATTCAGCCTTATCAAGATACGCCTGGTGATCTGCGCCGCTTATCTCTCCATTCTCGCCACCAGTCAGAGGGATTGCCGCTGCTGCGGCCAGGGTGATCCCGGATTTCCATTTCAGGAACTTGTTGTTTACCAGACCGCCAGCGTCAGCAACCGTTTGTTCGTCAACTATATCTGTTCCTAAGATGGTTTTTACATCAAAGAGGGATTCATCATCCGCATTTACCTGAACCGCAATTTTCAGATCATTTCCACGCACCCCGCAATAAAGGGCTTCCGCAAGGTCATTACTTGCCTTTTTCCCGTTGCCATTCAGCCGATACCCGTAAAAGGTTTGTGTATTCAGGAATAAATCCCTAAGCCCTTTTAGCTTATCGCTGGTGTACTCATATCCGAAAATCTCCATGCTGTTCTTCTGGAAATCCCCGTTCGTCACTTCAAAAATTTCCCCTTCCTTGCCCCAGTCCAGTTCAAGGGGCATGGTTGCAATCCCCCTTTCCGAAAGGGTTGCAGTTGCTGCTGACTTTGAAACAAAGTTGATATACGCCCCCGGCAACTCCTTATTCTGCACTAAAAAAGTGCCGCCACCTAAACCCATTTACTTCACCTTACCTTTCATATAGCTTTCAATCTTTTCCTCCACGGCATTCACTGTGTACAGTTCCCCATCATTAAGAAGGGCTGCAAGAATATCCTTTCTTTCCCGGAAGTGGTTAGAATCAACTAACTGCTCTTTTGAAAATTTATTTTCCACTTTCTCCTCATTCACTGTTTCCGTATCCGGAATTTTCTTTTTCCCTGCCATTTCATCACTATCCTTTCACCTGGGATTTCGAAGAAAACTCTTCCATCACAACCGATTCCTTCCACTTGTAAACAAATAGATCATAGTTCACAAAAAAGTGCAGAATATCATCAACCACTTCATATTTCATTCTAGTTCCTCGAATCGGCTTATCCTCATCCCTAATCACAATATACTCCAAGCACTGCCACATCCGTTCCGCTGCTGTATAGCATTCCTGCCGCTTTTCCTGACTTTCTGGAAAGTACTGAATACAAAACTGATTGGTTCTAAGGTAGCGCGTCCCAAGAAACTGCTGATTCGTTGGATGGATACAAAAAATAAAAAAACAGGGTTCTTCTAATCCCTGTTCCATCGCTTCCCTATGAATCTCATACCGATCCCCAAATTCGGCATTCAGTGCAATACTGATTGCTTCAATAATGGAATTTATCATTTCAGACATCCTTCCATAAACTCTTTAATCCGGCTTTCCAGGACTTTTGGAGTGATGGTTTCCAACTCCTGCTCCGATATGGTAAGCATAAATTTCCCCGGAACCCAGCCCTTATGGCTTGGTGTTCTATGACCGTACTCCACATAGGGAGCATATTCTACATTGTTGAAAACCTCTATTTTGAAAATTCCTCCTTCTTTTCGGATATCCCCCGCCGTCCACCCTCTGCGCAGCGTCCCTCCTTTCTTTCCGCTGGGATTGATTTTCTTTTTATACTCCTCGCCTTTTTTATGTTTCTTGCTGTTCCTTTTCGCGACAACCGTGATCTCTTTCGAATAATCGCCCACCGGAGTGCGTCTAATTACCTTGGCAAGTAATCTCGCTGCAAGTTCCTTTGCACATGATTCTAAAAACTCGCCTTGTTTCTCCTGCAAATTTTGCAACTGCCTTTGTAATTCCTTCATCTCCCTGCAATCAAATTTTCCTATCTTCCCCAAATCAAGCCCACCTTTCAAACAATTCCAGCAAAATCTCCTGATGTGTCGGATATACGGCGGGGACACCGCTGTGGGTATAGTCCGTGGTAATGCCATCCTGTGTCACTGTGATCTTCGAACCTGGTTTAATAAAGATCTCCGGGGAAACAAACAGCTTTGTTATCTGCGTAACCGCTGCCGCAGCATTGGATACTGCGGCAGCTTTCACTGTTTCAAAAGACAACTTGCAAGGCTGGTTCTCTAATACAATCACAGGCTCCGTCTTTGTCAGCTTCGATTTCTCATCTCTTACCTTTCTTTGCTCGGTAATACAAAAAGAACCAAAATAGGTTGCCTCTATCGCCTTTCTTGCTGCCTCTCGTGCTGCCTGGATTGTCTCTACCATCTGATCTTTCGATAGCATGAAAATTCCTCCCTCCCATAAGTCAGAAGGTAGTTGATAAAGGAATTAAGCCTTTGCTCCGGTGTCAGACTTCCTTCACCAGTTGCAAATACCGTGTTGGTATCGCCCGTTTGGATTTGTTTTACGGCATAATCCAAATCAAGCCCTTCAAGGTCAGCGGGCGCAAAAGTTTTCTTTGACAAAAGGAATTCCCCTGCTGCCATATCCACCGCGATATGTTCCAGTCCTTCTGGAATATCCTTCGCATTGATTTCATTTTTAATGGTGTTTTTCACTTTCTCAATACAAAAGGTCAGAGCAAATGCATCCTCCGCTCTGACCTCATAGCCAAACGATTTTAGCCGTTCTTTTACGGTTTCTGTATCAAGCATAGCACCACCCTTTCCTACCCACGGGAAATAATGCGGGCAATCGGAATCGCCTTATGATCAATCGTCTTGTTGCTACCGTTGCTTACCAGCGACCAGTTTTTACCGTTTTTTAGTTCCTCATCCGTAGGGCTGTTGGTATTTTGCACCGCTTTCAGGTAAGAGATCCCCGCCACGCTTACCGCGTTGCGCTTACGGGAAATCAGGGTATCTTCCCCACCCCTGGTCTTTGCATCGCGCACCATCTCATATGGTACCTTCGCCCCAACAGGTTCAAAGCCGATCGCGCCTTCCCCAAGAACATAGCTTGTATACTTTGTATAAGAGTCCTGTGCCAAAACTCCCTCGGAAGCGGTAACTGCTGGGATTACTTCAATCGGCATGGAATCATCCACAATCACCAGCCGCCCGTTCCATGTCCCCATCCCAAGATCCCGCTCGATCCCCGCAGCATCCGTATACTTTAAGTATGCTAAAAGCTTCAGATTTTCAAGGTTTGTCGCAACCGTGGAATGGCAGATCACAAGGCTGAACTTCTGTTTGTTGTCGCCGCAGGCTTTCTGAATTGCCACATTTAGGGAGGTTGCTCCCATACACTGATCTTCCTTCGTTGCCCCGCCAGAAATATCATAGGTATGCTTATCAACAAATTCGGTATTCGCCGTTTTGATTGCCCCTGTTCCCGTTGCAGACATTCCGAAGATCCCTGCCAAAATCGCCAGCAAGGTTCCCTGATCCACATCATTCCAGTAGCGGTTGATCTGGTTTCTGACATTCGCCATAAAATCAACGCCCCCGGTTACATCATAGGAGAAATCTGCCTCTGTCCAGCCCATCATTCGCCCATAGGTGAAAACACCCTGCTCGAACGTGTCCGTTTTTTGCGCAGTCAGATTTGTTTCCCCGTCATAGTTTAACGCAGTTCCGCCAATCAGACCGAAGAACGGAAGAACGGCGTAAACCGTCCCCGTCTGCGAATTAGTGACGAAGGTTTCCCGCAGACGCTGGTCCGAAACAATCGCCTTTGATTCTTTTAACTTGTTCAGTTTCACATTTGGAATGGCGGACATATACTTTCCAAATGCCTTTTCATTAAAACTTTTTGCATCAAATTTTGCCATTTCTCATCATCCTCTCTTAAATAATTATTGTGCATCCGGGTTGTTTTCCATATATGCCGCTAATTCTTCATAGGTCATTTTCGACATATCCACATTTGTTCCTGGTTTGACATCCCCGGATGCTCCCGGCTGAAAGCCCTTAAAGGTTTGCTGCTTTGCATTGAATAAATAGCCATCAGATTTCTGGATCGCCTTGATCTGTTCGTCCCATCCGGAAAGCTTGCCATCTTCGCCAAGTTTTACCTTTGAAACATCCAAGAGGGCTTTCACTGCCTTGCTGTTCTTTGCCCCCGAAGCCGTGAGTGCGTTTTCAATGGCATTATCCAGACGAAGCTGCGCTAATTCTGCCTTGTACGCTTTTTCCTGATCTGTGTTCTGCTGCTTCATCGTTTCAATCTGCCTTTTCAGTTCCTCATTGTCGCCCGCCGAAGCTTTCAGGGTTTCCAGTTGCCTGTCACGATCAGAAACTGATGTTTTGAGTGTCTTGTTTTCCTCAACGACCTCATCATGCTTTGACTTCTCCACATAGCCCTTCAGTTCTTCCAGAGAAGCCTTTTCCGCTTTCGCCGCCAGTTCCTCACTAATGCCAAGAGCGATAAATTCTGCTTTCTTCATTCCTTTTCCATCCTTTCATTGAACTTGTTATTTGCTACAAAATATCAGAGTGCTATGCAGCGATTTTCAAATTTCTTGTACGCATTAAAATACAGCTCTGCCCTATCGCCGTTCAACGTCAACTCATAATACATCCCGTCCGGTAATGTTGTACTTGCAAGGGCTTTCCAGTTTTGGAGAGTCTTGCAGTACCATACTACATAAACATCATCCGTAGTAATCGACTTGCCATCGGTTTTGTCCAGATGCTCATTGACGTAATCGCGAACGGTACCTTTTACCAGATCGAAAAACTTTTTCTCTGTTATGTTGTTCACCCCCTTTCCTGAAAAATGGGTATGAAAAAAACACCCTTGATTTATCTTCAAGAATGCTTTGTTCTATATATTGATTATTCATTTATATTTTTTGGATCAGTTCTAAATTTGGGATTTTAAAAATAAGCTTATTTCGCAGCGGATCGGAATCCTCAAACCCCGCTTATTTATAGTTAATATATCGCATCTAAGGACAAATACCCCAAATCATACACATTTTTCTTTTCAAAAATACACCTGTCTATGATCTCAATCATTTCTTCCTCTTCATACCCGCACATCGGCATCGTAGGAAAAAAATCGTTAAAGGTATTATAATATCTGTCTAATGCATTCAATAGTTGTTCACTCACTTGCCTTCACCCCCTTTAAAATATTCAACATCGTCTGATAACTGTTTGGAAGATACTTCTTTACATAATCCAAACTTTCCCCACCGCATACCTCAGCACTCATCATGTTCGCCCATGCTTCCGACGCTGCTTTATATTGCCGACATATGGATTTCGTTTTTGACTGATCACTTGCGTCCAATCCCAAATCATTATATACTTGTTGTAGCTTCTTTTCCAGAGAGCTTTTTAGTATTGTATCCATCAAGCAAACTGCCGCATATTTTTGGTTATAGTATAATTCACCATGCCCCCATCGCAAACTTGATTTTATAAATAAGCCATTAATAACATCCTGTACCCCGCTACTTGCATTATGCGCAATTAAATCTGCTTTGGCATCTGCTGTTAAAATATCACAAATATGAATTTTATCCTTTCGCATAGCGGCAAGAAACTCGTCACTGGAACTTGCTACTTTTTTAAAAATGCTATCTAAACCAGTTGCTTTTCTTACTGCCTCAATTTCCTTAAAATTCAAACCGCTGAATTCGGCTTTATCATCAAAAAAATGACCATATTCATGTGCCAACGTGCCATATTTATTCATATCAGCATACTTTGGGTACATAAAGTTCAAGATGACAGATTCAGGCTGATATACTCCACTTCCGCCTTTCGTTATCAGGTTCACTTTCTCAATCTTATCTGCATATACACTATACAGTTTAACTATATCTTTATTGCCATGATTGCCAATAATGTTCAGATACTCTTGGTATTCTGCTTCAGTCATGCCAGATTGTTTTAGTTTGTTCAGTTTGATTTCTGGCTTTTTCTTCATTATATCATTAGAATTAGCTTTCTGCAACCCTGATTTATCACCGCCATCAATAAATATTTTCTTCCATTTCTCATACCCCATATCCGAAGGTACATAATATGTCTCCCCGTCCTTCCCCTTTGCTGCACGTTGCCCCATTTTTCCGAAATCCTCTTCAAAATAGGGAACAGTGATTGAACGGCAGTACACATGAAAGGGCGGCGCGGTCACTCCTGCCTCGAAGTCTTTCATCGGAAATACTTTGCCGTCCATTCTCTGGCAGATCTCAGAAGTATGAGAATCCAGTGTTGCCACAATTTCATATTGCTCCACATCCAGGGCATGAAAACAATCCCTCTGTGCTGCGGAATTAAAGTAAGCTCCCTCCGTCATTACCAACCGCCCAGCATTGTATCTTGATGTTTTCATCTTCTTTGCAATTGCATCAATCGCCTTCTGCGGATCTTGCCCCAACATAACATTCCGGGTAAGTTCGTTGTGCATTTCAGAAATCAGTTTTTGTTTGTTCGTCCAAATCCTTTCCGAAAAATTCTTTCCGTCAACCGCCCATGGCTTTGCAAGTAGTTTGTCGAGATGCTTTTGGTCTAACTCTGCCATATCCCAGCCAATCCCGAACCCCTTTTGCAGTTCATAGGCTGTGTGACAATATCCATCCTGGTAAATGCGCCGCATCGCTGCATCCACATGGTTCAATTGATTGTCAAAGACTTGTTCCATACTCTGCTGTACTCGCAATTTCAATGCCTCTAAGCGCGTGATATGAAAGCGCGCAGAAGCGTTTTCTAATTCTTTCATCCAGGCTTGATTCATGGCATTCCTTTTTCCATATCGGATATAGTCATTTACATCCCACTTAAATTCTTTCAGATCTGCCCCAAAAAGCAGCTTTCTGGCTTCGGTCATAGATATCCCATTATTGGAGGCGAAACGCTGATACCATGTGTTAATCTTCCCCTCTATCTCTTTCTGTGCCTGCTTGTAAATCTTTTCGATTTCCGCATAGGTATCCGCACCCTTCTGATTCTGTGCCTCTTCAAGCTGTGCAAACCGGCTCTTCCAGTAATCGCTATTTTTCACCCGTTCCACCGCCTTCATCTTTCGTAGTGCCTAACTGCTCGCCCTGCCCGAAGGGGTTATACCCTTGCCGTTCGAACTCTGTTTGCTCTTCCTCCTTCTGCCTTTTCAGGCGTTCCATTTCCTCCTTTGGATCCTCAATCCAAGGGTGCTGCTCAACTACCGTTTCATCCGAAAGCATCCCCATGGACTTTGCACAGTTTTCAATCGCCTCAGTTTCATTTATCAAAATATCGCGATTGAAGATTATTTTCACCTCTTCCCCGTCAAAGTTCCCGCGCCCGGTATTGAAAAGATGAACATTGACAAACCAAAGGATTTCTTCAAAAGCTGCCTGAAGCTCGGTTTCCATATCGTTAGCGTCTAAGTCAATATCGCTATACATGGATTGAATATTCATCTGGTTCGGATTGCCAGAAAGCCTGTCGTCTTTTGCGTCATAGCCCATGGCATTCTCAATCAATGCCTTCTTAAATGCTTCCAGAATAATCTTGTAATTTTCCGCGTTCACTGTGATTTCAAGGGTTTCTACCCCGCCTTTCATTTCCCCATCATACCGAACCTTTACCGCCCCATAAGTCGCAAGGTTGCGCCGGAACTCCCCAAGGTTCGTCCCCTCATAGTTTTTCAGTACAAGGATTGTGTTCCTCGAATCCTCTTGCATCTGGTTTTCAAAACTCGATAGCATAAGGTTAATTCCATCCTGCAAGGATTTGACTTTTTTCAGCAATGGTATTTCGCTATCATTATATTTTAACGGAATCAGGGGGATTTTCTGCCAGTTCAGCCCAATCACTTCCCCATTCTCTTTTGTAGTCGTGACATAGGAATGTTCAAAGTCCTCTTCCATACTTACATCCGGGACTAAGGTTTCCCCGTCCAAAATGAACTTGTGAATGCCCTGCAAATCATAGACTTCCACCTTCTCAATCATCACTGGTGTGGTTCCTTCATACCCTGTTACCAGATACAACCGGACTGCAAAATCAAGGATTGTGTGTTCGCTGTCCTTCCAGAAGGGAAGAATCTCATAGGACGGGAACAACCGGAAAGCCAGTTCTCCGGAATCCGTATAATAGGGGTATATCCAAGCTATCCCGCCGTTCAGGGCAGCTTTCCCTCCATTTTTCAGAGTTTTCATAAAATGCTTGCTAAATACTTCGTTCAAGGCTCCGATATACTCTGTATTTTTCCCCTTCACCACAAAGGGCTTTCCCAGTAGGTAATTCGCTTTCTGATTCACCATCTTCGCATATTGATTATCAATGATACGGTTGTTTGGAAGGTTCTCCACAATTTGCAGCTTGCCGCCCTCTCCGATCATTGTCCGCTTCTGCTTGAGAATGTCATGTTCATTTTCATAATACAAACTACTCTTGATCTGCATAATCCGCTGCGGGCTGCTCCTCCAGCGGGCAATCTCCTTTTCCAGAAATTCTTTGTCGCTCATGCAGCTTTTCGCCCCCTGTGAAATCAGGTTTGATACCTTGTTTTTGAAGAAGTCAATAAAGCTTAGCATTTATCTTTACCCCCTTTTCTATTGCCTAATAAAAACAAAAGCCCGGAAACATCACTGTTTCAAGGCTGTTTGTTACTCATATGATATTTTTATTCAAAACTGAATGCACTTCCCGCACCCACCTTTTCTGCAATTCCGGTTGTCGCATCCGGAGCATCATCATGTGCATTTTTGCCTTCCTTCTGATATTTTGTCATTGCTTCAAAGTATTCTGGAAATCGGTCACTCCAATTTACTGGAAAATATATATGTTCCATAACCCATGTACTATTTGACAAAATGCGGGACTGTTTATTTTTGGATTGATAAAAGCTGTGAAATACTGTGTAATTCGTATATAGCACTTCTTTCATTATCCGTTCTACCGACCGCGCAAATCCTCTGCCACCATTGTTAGATTCAATATCTGCAACATTTACTTTATCTTTTTTCAACATCTCCGCCGTTGCGGGTTCTGTAATCTCCATTCCGTCCTTCGTGTAAAGTACATCCAGGACGTAGGCTTCTCCATTATATTCCCCATAATTGATACTGCATAGGTAATCATCCCCCGTGTCCGCAGTATCCGTATAATTTTTAATTGTGGTAAACAAAAGATTACCATTTTCATCCATAGGTAGTTTAATATAGGTTTTAAATTTTGTGTAAAGCCTCCCCTTAATATCAATCGGTTCTTGCTGATAATTTGCGGAGGCAATATCTAACCCCATTGCCTTCACTTTTGCATTGTATGATTTCAAAGAAAGAATTTCAGAGCAAAGCATTGTTCCATCATCTTGTAAAGCTTTCAGGCAGATATGCTTGATCTTTGCTCCCTCTTTAGTGTAATGCTCTAATGCTCTCCCCGCCAAATCCCCTGTCGCCCAGCGCGTCATAATGATAATAATCTTACCGCCTTCTTCTAAACGAGAAAGCATTGTATTCGCAAACCAATCCCATTGCTTTTCCAGGGTTTCTTCATTATAGGCTTCTGCCGCATTTTTGATTAAATCATCAATAATCATCAGTGAACAGCCAAAACCCGTTGCCGTACCGGAAGGGGACGTTGCCAAGTAGTTATTATAACCACCTTCCAAACTCCACATATTCATTGCGCCGTCCCCATGCTTGATTGTTACACCGGGGAAAATATCAGAATACACGATTTTGTTTCTATCCGCTTTCTCTTCCAAAATATCATTTCTGACTGTCTTTGAAAAACTGGTAGAAAGGATTTCGTTGTATGATCCGGTCATAATCTTTTCATTTTGATTCTGACCTAATACCCACTCAACAAATAAACCAGCCGTTCTGCTCTTTCCATGTCGGGGCGGCATATTTACCACTAATACTTCATCATCCCCCTCGTAAAAGGATTGAAGTTCATTACAAAAATCTACAAGGAATTTCCTAGTCGATTTATAAAATTTAGG
>CAJUCG010000021.1 GCA_910585065.1 uncultured Lachnospiraceae bacterium | reverse complement strand
AGAAATTGTACAAAGCTGCCTGGCTTCGCTAAAAAATTATTGTGATGATTATCCGGAGGATGGCGGCTGTGATGAGGGTGCGCAGTACTGGGAACATTCCGTTGGACATTTCTTCGAATGCGGGTTATGGAAACTTTTTCCAGAAGAAAAACTGTCGAATATGTATTCTTTTATTTATAAAGTACATATGACTGGCAATTATTATATGAATTTTGCGGACTGTGCCGCGAGTCTTACTCCAAATGCTTCAATGATCTTTCTTATGGGTGCGGTTGCAAAGCTCCCGGAACTTGCAAATTTTGGCGCGTTCCTTTTCCACTCGACCAAAGGGGAAGCATCCGACCCAACACTGAGGGACAATATGGATTTTCGTGCGATCTTAAATGCGGGAATTGCCTCCCCTTTTATTGAAACTTGCAGCGGGGGATTTAACCACAAATCACATGAATTATTTGAAGCATTAAATGTTGGGATCTTTCGCCGGGGACCTTTCTGTGTCGCTGCAAAAGGGGGACATAACGGCGAAAATCACAACCACAATGACTGCGGCAATGTGATTGTCTACGCGGATGGCAAGCCGATCCTGATCGATGTGGGAGTGGGCGCATACACGAAGGATACCTTCTCCGACCGTCGTTACTCTATTTGGACCATGCAGTCCTCATACCATAATCTTCCGGAAATTAACGGCTATATGCAGAAGGAGGGAAAAGAATTTTCCGCAGAACATACCACCTTCTCGGAAGATTCGTTTTTGTGTATCTGCACAAATACCTACCCACGCGAAGCCAATCTTAGCTTTTTTGCGCGGAGTGCAGAAGTGGGAGAAAAATTTGTAAAATTATCCTCAAAGTTTTCTCTCTCGAAAATCGATCGTCCTATCATATTAAACTATATGCTTGCAGAAAAGCCGGAATTAAGTGGTCACCACGCGCGGGTAAACGGATACCTGCTCAAACTTCCGGAGGGAAAATGGTCGGTGGAAACCATTGAATTTGGCGAGGACGAAAAGCTTTCCCCTGTCTGGGGACATTGTGTTTACCGTCTGCGCGGAGAAATTGAGATCTCCAGCAAGGATTTCACCGCCATCACTATTATTGAGGCGGATACAAAAAAAAACCAGGCACCCGAAGAATACCCGACTATGAAGTGATTGAGAAACCAAATGCCGCCTCCCAAACGGATATCGATCTTATGGAGGAGGCAATAAGCTTAGCAAAACAGGCGGCTGCTGTCGGGGATGTCCCGATTGGCTGCGTTATCACGCATGGGGAGGAAATTATTGCCCGCGCCTACAATAGACGAAACCAGGATGCCTCTGTCCTCGCCCATGCAGAGATAATCGCCATCGATCAGGCTTCCAAAAATCTTCGGGACTTCCGGCTGGAGGACTGCACTCTCTATGTCACCCTGGAACCCTGCCCGATGTGCGCAGGCGCGATCGTCCAGGCACGTATCCCTCGCGTCGTGATCGGCACAATGAATCCGAAGGCTGGCTGCGCGGGTTCCATCCTAAATATTTTGCAGACTCCGCACTTTAACCATCGGGCAAAAATTACAGCGGGCGTATGCAGGGAGGAATGCTCCTCTATCCTAAGCGAATTTTTTAAGAAGCTTCGGGACGATAAAATTTAGATCTTGCTGCAAGCGAACGAATTTTTAGGGGGAACCGTATGAAAATACATGGACTAAACAAATTGACACTGCTTGATTATCCCGGACATATGGCCTGTACAGTATTTACTGGGCACTGCAATATGCGCTGTCCATTCTGCCACAATGCCCCGCTTGTGCTGTTTCCTGACGCACAGCCGCAGCTTCCCGAAAAAGAATTTTTTGCCTTTTTAAATAAACGCCGCGGAGTCCTTGAGGGTGTGTGCATCACCGGCGGAGAGCCGACACTCGCACCCGATCTCCCCCTATTTATCGAAAAGATCAAGGCACTCGGCTATCTGGTAAAGCTTGACACCAACGGCACAAACCCCGATCTTTTGCGCCGTCTTGTCACCGCAAATTTGATTGATTTTGTCGCTATGGATATCAAGTCTTCCCTCCCCCACTACGCTAAGGCGGTAGGAATTCCAGACTTTTGTACGGACGCAGTAAGGGAAAGTGCAGATTTCCTTATGCGCGCAGAGATTCCTTATGAATTTCGCACCACTGTTGTGCGTGAATTGCACAGTGCAAATATATTTTTAGAAATTGGAGCCTGGCTGCACGGCGCAAATGCTTATTATTTGCAGGCCTTTGAGAAGACGGGCGATCTTATCTGCCAATTTCTGAAAACCCCGGAGAAATTTAGTGCATATTCTTCCGAAGAATTAAGTGAATTTCTCCCGCTGCTCTCCCCACATTTTAAACAAGTTGCACTGCGCGGAATATAGGATCTGCCCTGCCAGAAAGGATATCATATGCTCTACAATTACACGACTAACCGCCTGGAATTAAAAATTTTAGGCGAGGAGGATGCTGCGCTTACCGCGAAATTTTTCTTAAAAAACCAGAAGCATTTTCAGGCATGGGAAATGGAATATTCCCCTGAGTACTACACAGAAGAATACCAACGCCGCACACTTGCGGCGGAGTTTGTGCAGTATCTGCACTCCCATGCTGTCCGGTACTATTTTTTCCTTTCAGGAGAAGATCTTCCCATCGGAACTGCGGCATTCTCACATATTGAGCGTTCCCCGCTCGCCTGCTGCCGCTTAGGTTATCGGCTGGACAAAGATTTTGTGGGCTGCGGCTATATGACGGAAGCACTGCGTTTCCTAATTCCCAAGATCTTTTTTTTCTACCAGCTCCACCGCATGGAGGCCAACATCCTGCCGGAAAATATCCGCTCCCTGCACCTTTTAGAGCGGCTTGGATTCACGCCGGAAGGCATTGTGCGCGGCTTTGCCCCAATCGGCGGAAAATATCGCGATCATCTGCGCTACTCACTGCTGGAGGGGGAGGTATTTCTTTAACTCCCCTTATTTTGATATAACCCAATACTAAAACACAGAGATCTCACGATAACTCTATCCATCCACCCGGCTATGATCTATCATTTGGAAATATGACTTCCATATACCAATATCCAAAATCTCCCTGCTGCAATGCTTTTTTTCGCACTGGGCAGAAATCGGAAAACCCAAATAGCTGCGCCATATGCTGCTCCTTTGGATAATAGACACCCGGCAACATTAAATAGCAATTTCTCTGTTCTTTTCGCAGTCTTCGCACAAAGAGAATATGGTGGTATGCATAATAAGAATGCAGCAGAAAACTATTGCCCGCATATTTCCACATTTCGCGCGGCAATAATCCGATATCCTGCGGTTCCATACGCACACTGCGCTCAAACTCCTGGTGTTCAAACGGATACATTGCGGGAAGGCAGGAAAAAACACGCTCTTCCAATTTGCTGGGAGAAGGGAAATTTACCGCCGCACTTTCCTCCATTTTGGGAGAAAGATCCATAGCCTCTTCCTGCTCTCTCTTTGCAGAGGAGATCTCTGTGATATGTATGCTGTCCACCCTCTCGTTCTGCACAGAATAGTTTCTCCTTTTCTCCCCCATCTCCCCGCCTACAAGATTCCCTTGATTCCCTTCAATCCTCTGATTTTCCCCTCCGCTTTCCCCCATATTCCCTGCTTTAACCTTCCCGCTCTCCATTCCTGTCTCTTCCCCGCCTGTCAATTCTTTTGTTTTTGCTTCCCCGTCTGTTGGCTTTTCGCCGATCTCTTCCTTCCCCGTGCCTTGTTCTTCTTCTCTTACAATATTTTCCATTTCCCTTTCTTCTCCCAAAGTATCCCCCACTCTTTCCTGTGCGGATTTTTCTCTTTCCAGATGTGCGACAATCTCTTTAAGTGCCGCGATCTCTATCGGTTGATCCTCCCATGAAGAAATCAAATATTTTCCCTTATCATCATACAGTAATAACCCATTCATCTCCTGAAACAGCAGACCGCTTCCCCGCAGATCGGCAGCATCCTCCAAAAACTGTATTCCCTCCCCGCCCTGTTTTTTTTCTATACTCCCAAACAGCACTCCTTCCCTGCTCCCCGCATGGCACTTATACATACATATCTGCAAATTGCCCTCCTGCCCGTCCGGCGTGATATGCAGGGTCATTGCCAGCTTCCCATCTTTTAATTCCAATTTTGCATATCCGGCACTCTTTTTTTTCACCCCGTTCTCATATGCATAAATATACGAAATCCATCTCCGATAATCCGACATAAAACTCCTCCGTTCTCATCAATTTGCACGCATCCACAGCACGCGGACATCCCGTGCCTTACCCATTCTTGCCCTACTGGTACGATATGCCATCCCTTCCTTAAATATGATAATTTTTATGGTAACTTTTCTCTTTCTGTGGTATAATGTCGTTAGACATTATACCCGCGCCAGTTCGCATTCGACCGCAGAGAGAAAAATTTCTTCTGCGAATCATGTTCGCTCCCTAGGAGCGATTCATCCGCCGGAGATGTCGACAGACATTATACCTGCGCCAGTTCACGTCCGACCAGCGGGAGGACAATTGCTTTTGTGAACTGTGCGCATCCGCCGGAGGCACCATGTCCGAAGAACATGGTATAATGTTCACAAGGGCAAAGCTGCACACCAAAAATTATTACGAAATGAGAGGTTAATTGTACTTATGGGACGTGGCAAACAAATCACTGTACTTGTATTTATCACTCTCCTGCTGTTTGGCTGTGTCTACCTAGGCATCCAGGTAAAAAATAAGCCAAAACCCTCCTTGGAGGAAACTGTCTATGAGGGCAGTTACAAGGAAACTACTATCTCGCTGCCAGTGATCAACAAGGATGGCGGCGAACAGTTTCTGCAATTACTGCGGGGACTTAATGACTCCGTAGAACTCTATACTATTCTTTACAATGAGGATAAAAGTATGGTTCGCGGATATAAGAAATACGTATTAAACACCGAACTGAAATGGGAGGAATCCCAATCCTCCTGGATGGAACTTGAGGATTTTTCCGATACGACGCACCAGATTCGCATGTTAGCTTACGCTGACACCGGAAGCGTCTATGTCCTGCTGCACGATCTGGCAGCAGAAGTTCCGGTCTGTGATGATATTGTGCGTATCGGGACGGACGGCACTGTTGACCGCATCAATGTGCGCGGACTCTACAAGACGGACGAGGAAGAAAATCCAATTCAGATTGAAACTTTCTTTATCCAGGACAATATGATTTGCTTTACGGACACTCTGTCGAACTCCTATGCCTATTCCCTCGCCAACGGCACACTGTTTGCCAAGGGGGAAAACGCTGCTATTGGAAGCATTGCCTCCGACGGGGAATATCTTTACCTGTTAGGAAAAAATTATGATGAAATTATTCCTTACCAGATTACTAACGGACAGGCTGATGCGCCGTACTCCTTTGCTCTGCGCCCAAAAATCGCTTTGGAAAAACAGAGTGAATATGAAATTATGGACTACCGCCTTCTCTCCCATAATGGCACGCTTTATCTCTCCTGTCAGGACGGCATTTACCGCTACAATTTTACCGCAAATGCCTGGAAGCAGCTAATGACGGGACTGGATTGCATTTTTGGCCGCCCGTCCATTATTGGCAGAGATTTTATCGCAACCGAAAACGCCCTCTATATGTTCAGCCGTGATCTCCGTGGAAACTATTATTTTACAATGTACAGCCAGCGTACAGAGGAGGAGGACGAGAAATTAAAACGCACCGATTTCACAATTCTTTCTTACGATCGCTCCGCTATCATCACAGAAACCGCGGCGGCATTCCAACATAATAATCCATCGCTGCGCGTCCTTTACCGTGTGGCGCACGAGGAAGAGGAATCACTTACTGTAGAAGGATATCGCAGCCAGGTACAGAAAGAATTGCAGGAGACAAATACAATAGATGTTCTTGTCTGCGACGAGTTGGACTACCAAAACTATATGGACAGCGGACTTTTTGAAAATATCAGCGATCTGATGAAACCGCTCTACACGGCAGCAGGGCTTTATGGAAATGTGACCAACGCGATGGCACAGACAAAAATCTTTGTGACACCAGCAAAATTTGATATGTACTTAATGTATGGTACAAATAATCTTACACGGAACAATACAGATTTTGCCGCAATTGCCGCCCTCTCCGAAAAACTCTCCTCGCCGGTACTTGGCAGTATGAATGCGGAGGAAATCGCGACATTGATCGGCTGCTTTTATGAGGAGAACTTCTTAAAAGATGGCAGCATTGATAAGGAAGCATTAAATCAGATGCTTACCCTCCTGCCATCGGTCGTAAACTTCTCGAAGGAAGAAGGAAATCAAAAGAAGGAAAAGGATAAAGAACAGGAAGCAGAAAAGGACAGCAAAAAGAATTCCAGTTGGTTTGGCATACCATCTTCCACCTCTGCGGCGGGCATTACCAAGATTAGTTCCAAGGCAGATCTCCTCGCGTTTCTCACTGCCCTGAAAGAATCCGAGGCCACTTTTTCCGATGCGGCAGGACATTTTGTTCCGCGCGATATCGTCGGAATCAACAATAAAAGCAATAATATTAAGATGGCAAAAGATTTCGTCCACACTCTGTACTCCGATTCCGTGCAGCAGGCGGATGTAGGGGAGGGAATTCCAATGCAGCAGGAGGCTGTGGATGCCTACGCGGATAGAATAACCGAAAGCAATCTCACCCTGTTTTCCCAGTGTCTTCAGGCAGCGGACACGGTCTATACTGAAAATGCCGAGTTAAAGGAGGCTTTGCTTGCTGTGCTGACCCCATATTTAGATAAGGAGATCACTGCTGACGAGGCGACAGCGCGGATTATGAATTATACTCCTGCCACGATAATGTCGAGATAAAGAAACGGAGAATTTTTATGAACTTACTAACTATGGAGCATATCAGCAAGAGTTTTACCGATCGGATACTGTTGGATAACATCAGCCTTGGGATCAATGAGGGAGAGCGCATCGGTGTGATAGGAGTCAATGGCACCGGAAAATCCACCCTGTTAAAAATTATTGCAGGACTGGAAGATACGGACTCTGGCACAGTTACAAAGACAAGGGAACTGCGTATTTCCTACCTGCCGCAGACCCCAGTATTTGACGAAACCATAACGATTCTCGAAAATATTATTTCGGGGCTTACGGCGGATGAAGAATACCGCAATATCGCCGGAGAAGCGCGCGCAATGCTTACCAAACTTGGTATTGCAAACCCTGACAGAACCGCCGAATTTCTCTCAGGAGGTCAGAAAAAGCGCGCGGCACTTGTGCGCACTCTGCTATTGCCCGCCAACCTCCTAGTATTGGACGAGCCGACGAACCACTTAGACGCTTCCATGACGGAATGGCTGGAAGATTATCTAAAATCCTTTGCGGGTGCATTTATTATGATCACGCACGATCGCTATTTTCTTGACCGTGTGACCAACCGAATTTTGGAGATTGACAGGGGAAAGCTCTACTCCTATACAGCAAATTACTCACGCTTTCTCGAATTAAAAGCGGAGCGCGAGGAGATGGCGATGGCGACTGAGCGCAAAGCAAAGAGTTTGTTCCGCACAGAACTAGAATGGATGATGCGCGGAGCGCGAGCGCGATCTACCAAACAAAAAGCACATATAGGACGTTTTGAGGCACTGCGCGACCGAGAAAAGATCGAGGCGGATACTCAGATCGAAATTAACGCACTTTCCTCGCGTCTTGGCAAAAAAACAATTGTACTGGAAGAAATCAAAAAGAATTATAATGAAAAAACATATATTGATAATTTTTCCTACATTTTACTATCCACTGACCGCATTGGAATTATTGGACCAAATGGCTGCGGCAAATCCACTCTTCTCAAAATCCTGACGGGAGTGATCCCGCCGGACTCCGGTCGGGTAGAAAGCGGAGAAACCATTCGGATTGGATATTTCTCGCAGGAAAATGAAGCGATGGATGAGTCCCTGCGCGTGATCGATTATATCCGCGAGACTGCCGATCTGATAAGGACAGCGGACGGCACCCTTACTGCCTCTCAACTGTGCGAAAAGTTTCTTTTTACTGGTACACTTCAACATTCAGTAATTGCCAAACTTTCCGGAGGAGAAAAACGCCGTCTGTACCTGTTAAAAATTTTAATGGAAGCACCAAACCTGCTTGTGCTTGACGAGCCGACAAACGACCTTGACATCAAAACTTTGACCATTCTTGAAGATTACTTAAAAGGTTTTCCGGGCATTATTGTCGCAGTATCCCACGACCGATATTTTCTTGACAAGATAGCAACACGGATCTTTGCCTTTGAGGGGAATGGAAAAATTCGACAGTACGAGGGCAATTTTTCTGATTATAAAGAGAGTGTACGGCGCGCCGAGGAAGAAACCCTGAGCACGGAAAAAAGCCCAAAACCACAGGTGCCGCCCCCAGCAAAAAATAGCTGGCGCGCGCCAAACACCACCCTAAAATTTTCATTTAAAGAACAGAAAGAATACGAGACCATTGACGATGAGATCGCCGCGCTTGAGGAAAAAATTTCTAATTTAGATACACAGATCGAGGAGAATGCCTCAAATTACAGCCGCCTTACTGAACTCTCCGAACAAAAACAAGCTGCTGAATCCGCTCTGGAAGAAAAGATGGAACGCTGGATGTACTTAAACGATCTCGCGGAAAAAATTCAAGCACAGAAAAATAAATAAAAATCATGCCCCTGCGCAAACTGAGAGAACTAATCTCACCGCGCAGGGTATTTTTTGTTTTACAAAATTGTTTATTATTTTTCTATTGGAGGTTTACTCCATAGCCTCCGTGTTGATCCGATAGTAGTCCCTCTGCGAGATCACCTGAAACCCATTTTTCTGATACAGGCGAAATGCGGTCTCATTGCGGCTTCCGACCTGGATGCGCACTTTCTTTGCCTCCCCGCCCGCACATTTTTCCTGCACAAGCCGGATAATCTCTTTTAGGAGAGCCTTGCCAATACCTCTGCCCTGATGATCTCCATCCACCGCAAAATCAAAAACATAGACCGTTCTCTCGCCCTCCGCAAGCGCGAAAAGTCCAACCATCTCGGTTTTCTGCCAGGCAGCATAGTAGATGCCATCCCTTCCACATATCTGCGAAAATCTTTCTTCCGCCTCCTCCTGCGGCATTGAAAATGCCCCTGCAAGCAAGATGGCTGCCGCCTCTTTCTCCGATTCTGCCAACGGTTTCAGCAAAAGTGCATTTGTTGGCAGAAGCTGGTAGGAATATTTCCACTCCATCAAATATTCCGAGTGAGAATAGATAAAATATCCCCGCTCTGTAATATCATCAAAATCCTTTGACTCGTGCGGCTCAAAGACATAGTACCCCTTCTCAATCCCCGCCTGCTTTAGCTCCTTTATTACCGCTGTGATCAGCTTTTTGTACATTGTCCGCCTTCTGTACTGCGGATGGATATAGGAACAGATCTCCGCTGTTTTCTCCGGCATTGCATAAAGAATCACAAAGCCGGCAAGCAATTCTTCTTCGTAACACAAAAAATATGTCGGCAGCATTCCCGTCTCCTCATCGGCGGTTAACGAGATCCCGCCCTGTATCTTATCGTTTTCTCTGCATATTGTTTCGAGACCGCGCACTTCCTCCCGCTGTCTGCCATTTAACTGTGTCATTACCTTCATTCGCAGCATATCTTTTCCCTCCCATCAATCTCTCCATTATCATTTCCCAAATCACAGGGATAAAATATCCGCCAACTGCGCAAACTCCTCTAACGAAAGCGCCTCTCCGCGCACTGTAGAGGGTTTTCCTGCCCGCTCTAAAGCTTTTAATACTGCTTCCTTATTTACCCCGGTCTCAGGGCTGTTAGCAAGGGCATTCACTAAAGTTTTCCTCCTCTGATGGAATGCCGCATGAATCAACGCAAACATAAACTGCTCGTCCCCTGTCTGCACAGGCGGCATTTTATGCAGTGTCAGCCGAATCACAGCGGAGCCCACACCCGGCCGGGGCATAAAACAATTCTGCGGCACATATGCCGCAATATATGGCTCTGCATAATACTGCACGGCGAGGGAGAGTGCCCCATAATCCTTGTTTCCCGGCTTCGCCTGCATTCGGCAGGCCACCTCCCTCTGAACCATCACCGTAATATTTTCGAGCGGCACACGCGCCTCAAATAATCCCATAATAATCGGGGTGGTAATATAATATGGCAGATTCGCCACTATCTTGACGGGTCTGCCCTCGTTTCGCTCTTTTACTAAACGGTTGAGATCAAGCTTTAAAATATCCTCGTTGAGAATTGTCACATTATCATAATCCTTGAGCGTGTCCTTTTCCAGAATTGGAATCAGATTCCTGTCGATCTCAACAGCCACCACACTGCGCGCAGACTCACAAAGATACTGTGTCATTGTCCCGATCCCAGGTCCTATTTCAATCACCATATCCTCCTTGGTAATCCCGGCGGCGCGGATAATTTTCTCCAATACATGAGTATCAATTAAAAAATTTTGTCCAAACTTTTTTTGAAACACAAAATGATATTTATTCAATATTGCAATGGTGTTTTTTGGTTCTCCCAGCGATGCCATATAAAATCCCCATCTTTTCTACAAGAGACGATACAATTGTTTTGCATTTTTTGTTGTCGCACAGATCACTTCCTCTTTAGAAATTTCCTTGATGTGCGCAATCTCATTTACCACAAGCGGCAGATTAAGCGAACAGTTGCGCTGCCCGCGGTACGGCTCCGGTGCCAAGTAGGGACAATCCGTCTCAAGCACCAGATAATTTAGCGGAATTTCCATCACCACTTCCCTTATCCTGCGCGCGTTCTTAAATGTCAGAACCCCCCCTATTCCAAGATAGAAGCCCAGATTCACATACTCTTTCGCCATCTCTTTTCCATAGGAAAAACAGTGGATCACCCCTGTCAACTGCCGCCCATTTGCCCTTGCCTTCCCGCACTCCTGCTGAATAAGCAAAAGCGTATCCTCCGCAGCATCCCTGCTATGGATAATCACCGGCATATTCTTTTCCACCGCCAGGGCAAGCTGTCTGCCAAACCAATATTTCTGCACTTCCCGCGGACATTCTCTCCCCGGTTCCTTCTCCCAAAAATAATCGAGACCTATCTCACCAACCGCCACCACTTTTTCCCCGTCAAGCAGTGCCGCAAGCTCCCCGAAACTTTGCTCAGTCAACTCCCCCGTATTTGTCGGATGAATGCCCGCAGCAGCATGGACAAAAGCATATTTTTTTGCGAGTGCAATTGATTGCCTTGTACTTGCAAGGCTTGCCCCCACATTCACAATGTAATATCCGCGCTGGGCAATGTTCTCAAAAAGTTCTGTTCTATCCCCATCAAACTGTGCGTCATCATAATGCGTATGTGTATCAAAAATCAGGCATTTTTCCCCTGCCTGTCGGTTTTCTTTCGCTATATTTTGATTCCCAATCATATTCTAATCCCTTTTTTTGTTTTTTTCAATAATTTTTTAATTTTATCTGACAATTTTCACTGTGATATATCCTTCGGTTTTAATTCATCTTCCCTCTCACACATCCAGTCCGTTTTGTGCGCCGTGCGCGGACATTTCATCTGAAAGACACCGTCCACCATCCGGTGTATCAGGCAGGCAGCCGCCGTGTCCTCCAGGCGGTAAAGAACTTCCTTTCCCTCCCTGCGGCTGCGGATAAATCCGCTCTGCTTTAAATTGCGCAGGTGATGGGAGACTGCGGGGGCACTCATATCCACCGCCGCTGCAATGTCATTGACACATTCTTCACTGTGGCAGAGAAGCCAGAGAATTTTCAGGCGCGTCGCGTCGGAAAGCTGTGCAAAAATATCCGCCGCCTCCCCGAATGCCTTTTCAGAGGGCATAAATTCCAGAAGCCGCATTGTCCCATATCCATGATCATGCGGGATGATCTTTCGCTTTTCATTTTGTTCCATCGCTCTATATTTCTCCAAATTTTTATTCTCCTCTTTCTTTTTTGCGGAAAAAGGAGTATACTAAAAGATATATACGCTAAAACCGCAGTGAAATAAAAACTGCGGCGGCTTATCAGAATGGAGGTTCCCTATGAAAGATGACAATTGTATTTTTTGCAAGCTGGCAGCGAGTCAAATTCCCTCAAATACCCTGTATGAGGATGAGGATTTTCGCGTGATTATGGATATTGCTCCCGCAGTGAAAGGGCATGCCATCGTCCTTCCCAAACAACATATGAACGATCTGCTTTCCATTGAGGAAGACACCGCAAAAAAGGTACTTTTTGTTGTTTCCAAAGTAGCGAACGCGATAAAGGACGCGCTTGACTGCGACGGGATCAATATTTTACAAAACAACGGCGAAGCGGCGGGACAGAGCGTTTTTCATCTGCATTTCCATATCCTTGCGCGCTATGAAAACGATCATTTCACTATTCCGTGGAAGACACTTTCCTATACGGAGGGGGAGGCGGAGGAAATCGCCGAAAAAATTCGGGCGGCACTGCGTTAATCCGCGTTTACTTCCCCCGTTTTATTTCCCACTGTCTCCTCAATCAGTTTCACAATCGTTTCCGCAGCGTCCGTCAGTTTGCTGTTTTTCATCGCCTGGATATAGTTATCCCTGCCATCATAAACTTCGTTGACTGCCGTTAGGAGCGTTTCGTTCGTCAGCTCCTCCTCGCTGATCACATAGGCAAATCCCTGGCGTTCAAAGGACTCGGCATTTAAAATCTGGTCACCGCGGCTTGCAGCAGCGGAGAGCGGAATCAAAATCATCGGTTTGCGCAGTGCCAACAGCTCGCAGACCGCATTTGCACCAGCTCTTGAGATCACAAGATCTGCTGCCGCAAACAGATCGCTTAGCTCCGCACTGATATACTCATACTGAACATACCCGGAAATATTATTGTATGCCGTGTCCGTCTTGCCTTTTCCGCAGAGATGTACGACCTGAAAGCGTTTTAAAAGCGTTGGCAAAAGATTGCGCACTGCCTCATTGACCGCGAGTGCCCCGGTGCTTCCGCCAACTACTAAAATCACGGGGCGATCCGCCGAAAATCCGCAGAACTCAAGCCCGCGAAGACGGTTTCCCGCAAAGAGTTCTCTGCGGATTGGCGTTCCGGTCAGCACTGCTTTGCCCTCCGGAAGGTATTGCACTGTTTCCGGGAAATTTGCGCATACCTTTACCGCCGCCGGAATTGCCAATTTGTTCGCAAGCCCCGGTGTCATGTCCGACTCATGAATAATCGCCGGAATTTTGCAGCGTTTTGCTGCCATCACCACCGGCACCGAAACAAAGCCCCCTTTTGAAAAGACAATATCTGGCTTTAACTGGCGCAAAAGTTTCTTTGCCTCACGAAATCCCTTGGCTACCCGGAAAATATCCGAAAAATTTTTCCGATCAAAATAGCGGCGCAGCTTTCCCGAAGAAATCCCGTAGTAGGGAACGCCCAGTTTTTCAATCAGCTCCTTCTCTATCCCCTGATAAGAGCCGATATAGTGTATCTCGTAGTCCTTTTCGCGCAGTTTTGCAATCAGGGCAATATTGGGCGTGACATGCCCTGCCGTGCCCCCTCCAGTAAATACAATCCGCTTCATATCGCTTCATCCGCCTCCGGAAACTATATGCTTTTCAATGCCGCCGCAAGCTGATCTGGACAGGAAGTACTCTTCATTCCGCAGATCGTTCCCTCCAGGCGGCGAATCACCTCATCCACTGGCATCCCCTCCACAAGCTTGCCGATCCCTTTCAGGTTGCCATTACATCCCCCGACAAACGATACATTCTTTACAACTTTTACACCATCCACCTCCTCAATATCAAAATTGATTTCACGGGAACAGGTTCCTGTTGTTTTATAAGTCATCATATGCATTTCCTCCGTTAATTATTTATATTGATCCATGGACAAGATAAAATAGGCATTTTTTCTGCACCCTCTTCTATTCCTGTCAATATGAAGACTATTTTATATCATTTTTCGCAAATATGCAAATGGTTTTTTTGCAATTTAAAGTTTTCCGCCTTTTTGCAGGATATTCGCAAAAATTTTGCAGGATATTCGCAAAAATTTTTCAGTTGCATAATATCGGAATGATATGGTATAATGTCGATAGACATTATACCATGAAAGGCAGGTGTGCGCCAATGATAGGGATTATCGGGGCGATGGAGGAGGAAGTGGCAAAGCTGACTGCACAGATGGAAGATGTCACCATAATGCGGAAGGCTTGTATGGAGTTTCATACTGGAAGGCTTTGTGGCAGGGACGCAGTCGTTGTGCGCAGCGGGATCGGAAAAGTAAATGCTGCTATCTGCACACAGATTCTTGCCGATTGCTTCAAGGTGGATCTCGTTATCAATACCGGGATAGCCGGCTCACTTAATGCGCGCATTGACATCGGCGATATTGTCCTGTCCACGGACTCTATGCAGCATGATATGGATGCCGCGGCATTCGGTTATCCATTGGGCGTTATCCCCCGGATGGAAACTTCAGTTTTTCCGGCCGATCCTCATCTTATCTCCCGTGCCAAGGCAGCATGCGAAAAGGTAAACCCTGAGATTCATGTCTTTACTGGCAGGGTGGTCAGCGGCGATCAGTTTATTGCGGACGATACCAAAAAACAATTTCTTTTAACACAGTTTGAGCCGATGTGTACGGAGATGGAAGGAGCCGCGATCGCACAGGCAGCATATTTAAACAAAATTCCTTACCTGATTATCCGGGCGATCTCGGACAAGGCGGACGGCAGTGCCCATATGGACTATCCCGCATTTGAAGCTGCCGCCATCACACATACGGTAAATCTTGTTTTAGAACTTTGCGCTTCTTTATCGTGAGGACTTATGGTGAAAAAACTTATTTTTGTGTGTACGGATAATACATGTATGGGACCGATTGCCGAGACGATCTTTAAAAATACATGGCATAACCCGGAGCTTGAGATTTGCTCGCGCGGGCTGGTTGTGCTGTTTCCGGAACCGGTCAATCCAAAGGCGGAGACACTTCTCGCCACACATGGACTGATTATCAGCAGCCATACTGCAAGACAGTTTAAGGCGGAAGAGGTGGATGAAGAAACTTTGATTCTGACCATGAATACTGCACAAAAACGCCGCCTGGCAACGGATTTTTTTATCAATGACAATGTGTACACGCTCCCAGAATTTGCGGGGGAACACAAAGATGTGGAAGACCCTTATGGAAAAGAATTAAAGGATTATGAAGCTTGCTATATGGAACTGGACGAGCTGATACAGAATGTAATTTACCGTCTCCTTTACGGGCATCTGAAGGAAACCGCAAAGCCGGACGATGAATTACATAATAATATTTCAGGAGGAGCAAAAAATGATAGCAATTGGCAGTGACCACGGCGGTTATGAACTCAAAAAAGAAATTATCAAACACCTTACCGAGCGGGGGCTTTCGTATAAGGATTTCGGCACAGATTCTACTGAGTCCTGTGATTATCCAGTCTACGGCAAGGCGGTTGCAAATGCAGTTGCATCAGGCGAGTGCGAAAAGGGAATTTTGATCTGCGGCACGGGCATAGGAATTTCCATCACCGCAAACAAAGTCCAGGGTATTCGCTGCGCACTCTGCCACGACTGTTTTTCTGCTGAGGCAACCAGACTGCACAATAACGCAAACGTCCTTGCAATGGGCGGGCGCGTGGTAGGTGCGGGGCTGGCATTAAAGATTGTAGATACCTTCCTCGATACACCATTTTCTAACGATGAGCGGCATATCCGCAGAATTTCACAGATGGAAGAATAATTTTTTCACAGCAGAACACATAATTTTCGACCATTTACCGAAAGTTTTGAAAATATTCTCTATTGTGGATATTTTCAAAACTTTCGCGTTTTTAGTGCCTATGGAACAATTCATTTCTCAGAGAGAATCATGAAACATGAAAAAATATCCACCTGCTTAAATATAGATTACCTGATGTCCCGCCGCTTTCAATAGCCGGTTCATAATTGCTGTCCCTAAATGCCCGTCCGAAAAACTCTCAGAAAAAATATATTCTATCCCCTCCTCATCAAAGCTTCGAAGTGCATCGAACAGGCTCGCCGCGATTGTCTCCTCCCTCTGTCTTGTCCCAATGCTCTTTATATGTGGGCAAAAATAATTCGCTTTGGACTCCTCTGTTGTAAGCACTGCACAGGAAAATCCCTCCTCTATCCGCCGGGCAACATCGCGGTTAATCGCAGCGATCACCGCCTCTTTTCCCCCCTCATAAATCACAAGATTTCCTTTTGGCGCGTAGTGCCGGTATTTCATTCCCGGTGCCTTTGCCACAATATCCTTCCCATCAGTTTTTGCAACCACTGCCGGATCGTATTCTAATCCCGGCAATAGGGAAAGCATCTCTTCCCGCGATAAAAAGCCTGGTCTTAAAATCACAGGTTTTTCTTCCGACAAATCAATAATTGTCGATTCCAGCCCAATCAAGGACTCGCCCCCATCTAAAATCAACTCGATCCGCCCCGCCAAATCTTCATACACATGGCTGGCTTTTGTCGTGCTTGGTCTGCCGGAGGCATTCGCGCTCGGCGCGGCAAGATAGAGTCCGGACTCTGTAATCAGCATACGGGCAATTTTATCGGACGGCATACGAATGGCGACGGTGGGAAGTCCCCCCGTCGTCGTATCTGGCACAAGCTCACTCCTTTTTAAAATCATCGTGAGCGGACCCGGCCAAAAACGCTTCGCCAACTCCCACGCAACTTCTGGAATATCCTTCGCTAATTCCCTTAGTGCCTCCTTCTCGGCAATATGCACAATCAGCGGATTGTCGGAAGGCCGCCCTTTCGCCGCATATATCTTTGTCGCTGCCGTGCGATCCAGCGCATTTCCGCCAAGCCCGTACACTGTTTCCGTTGGAAATGCCACCAGCCCGCCGGAGCGCAAAATACGTACTGCCTCTGTAAAATCCTCCTTTTTTAGCGCGTTTCGATCTAATTTTTTTACAATTGTTTCCATTTTATCCTCGTTTCCCAATTACCATTTGCAGAACTTTCTGTCCCCTTTAACTCCCCGGCACCCCTACAGTACTCCACAATTCCAAAACAAATTGCCCATGCCATCTTATCTTGGTATTCCTCCGTAACCAAAAGCTCTGCCTCCCTCTGATTGCTCAAAAAGCCGCACTCCACAATCACCATCGGGCAGGGCGATTTCCTTAAAAGATAATAGCTCTCATTTGCTGTTGCCTTCCTGTGGTTCTCGTCCGCAATCACTGTTTTGATGGTTGTCTGCAAACATTCCCCCAGGATTTTCCCCTGTTCTGAATTTTGATAATAAAATACCTGCGCGCCAAAACTTGATTCCTGGGTAAAACTATTTTGATGAATACTCACAGCAAATTCCGGCTTCTTCTCCTCAATTGTGCGGATACGGCTTCTCATATCCGCCGATTTCTTGTTGGACTCCCCCTCCTCATAAAGTGCCTCATCTGATTCCCGTGTCATATGTACAGTAAACCCCGCCGCGCGCAGATAGGTCTGAAGCTTTTTCGCGATCGAGAGATTGATTTCTTTCTCCTTCGCACCGTTCACTCCAATTTTTCCCGGATCAAATGCCCCGTGTCCGGCATCCAACACAATGGTATATCCATTTCCGCTAAAATCTCCCAATGCTTCCCTTTGTTCCTCCGTAAAAATATCCGTTTCTTCTGTCTGTGTACTTCCATTTTCTTCCATATCCCTATTCCTTCCATCCGTCCCTTCCTTTGCATCCATATTCACCTTGGTAAACATCCTCAAGCATTTTCCCGCAAACAGGCAGGCGGCACAGAGGATTAAAAGATACAGTCCCACTTTAAACTGTTTTGACATTTGATTCCGGCAAAAATAGCCTTTCTCCTTTTTCGTCCATCCCTATAATCTATGATGGCACGAAACAGAAAATACACACAAAGCTTACTCTGTTCCACTTCCCAAAAACACATCCCAGACATCTTCCGTTTCCAGTCCCAGCCGCCATGCGCCGATCCCCGCAAGCTCTGCCTGCCGGATGCGCTCCACCTTCTCGCTAAGGGAATGTGCCTCCTCAAGCCAGATCCGATAACGCGCCTCATCCTTATCATATTCCGCATAATACTGACAGGTTTCCTCATCCCATTCTGCCTCGACATTGTTTTCTTTTAGTATGTCAGCAGCATCCTTCATCCCCGGCGTGCGCTCCACGCCAAGAATAGTCACACCATCCACCACCGTCTCCTTCCAGAGCCTTGTATAAAATGGCAGTGCCATGATAATTTTCTGCGTTGGAACCATCTCCTTTGTACCTTTAATAGCATTCTCCACATAGGAGATGGACGAAACACTTCCCGCTTCCTGCGAACCGGAGTAATGCTCATCATATGCCATAATAACAACATAGTCTGCAAGCACTCCCTGCTCTGCAAAATCATAGTAGCGATTGTAGCCAGCCGGAACATAGTTATCCACAGAAAGGACTAACTGATATTTGCGGCAGCTAACAGAAAGTTCACGCAAAAACTGAATAAAATGTGGACCAGCCTCCACCGGAAGACTCTCAAAATCAATATTGATCCCGTCAAGACCACAGGAGAGTGCCACAGAAATCAGTTCTTTTTCCAGCCGCTCACGCGCCGTCGTGGAAGAAAGAATCGCGTAGCTGTCAATATTTTCACCAAAATTATCAATCAATCCCCACACCTTTAATCCCAGGCTGTGCGCAGTACTCACGTAATTTGAGTCCGCCAGGGACGAAATTGCCCCGTCATTGCTGGCAATAGAAAACCAAGTCGGCGCAACCACAGTAACGCCCTTTGTCTGTGCAATCAGTCCGGAAAGATTCGCATTTGCCGTGGAGTTGGTCACAACATGCCAGACAAGCATTACCTCTTTATCATCCGCAGCACTTGTGTAAACTGGGGGCTCAAAATCACTTTCCAATCTCTCATAATATCCCTCGCCAACACATTTATTCAACACATAGCCGCGCACACCATCCTCTGTCATCACGGTTAAGTATCCGTTTTTCTGGGAGCCGCCGCCGTCTAAAAGCATCAGTTTCTCTCCCGTTGCCACCTGCCGCAAAATCGGACTTTTCCGATCTCCGTCCGCGCGCAGCTGTGTCCCCTTTGTCACATCCGTATAGAGATAATCACCAAATACGCTGGTTATCAGAACGCGCTGAGGCACTCCCTCCCCCGTTTCCTGCGCGGAATATGCCCGGCAACGGATATCCGAATACTGCCCGACGAAATTAAGCGAGAGCCAGATTTCCCCATTTCTTTCAATGACCGCCGGATACCCTGCATCCACTCTCTCGCCGTTGATCTCCATGGAAGTTTCCTGCAGTGCCGCCTTTATCACCTGTGTCGGCGTTGTATAGATTAGCACCTGCTCCGCCCCATCCCAATAGAATCTTTTATTAAAACGCTGCACCACCGTATCAAAATCCACATAGATCTGATCTCCAGATAAGAGTGCGTTCTTTTCATAAATCTTATCGTCCAAAATAATCATCACTTCCCCCGCCGGCACATGGTAATAATCTGCCAAGCTAATCTCTTCCCTGCTTGGCGATAAATACCTTGCCAGAGTGATCCCCCCAATCAACAAAATCAATATCAGAACAAGCAACGTCCCGATCACCGCCTGTTTCGCTCGCTTTTCCATACATTCATCCCTCTTTCCTGCACTGATGTTACTCAATTTTTATTACAGACGCAACAATCAATCCTATTGGCTGTCACGCCCTGATGCTACGCCATAGTATAACACATTATGCAGCAAAATCCAACAAGTTTTCTAAAATGTAGCGGACAGCACTGCTTCGCGGTTGTATTGAGGGTACTTTTCGCGAAAGCTTCCACTCTTATGGTCGGATGCACATGGTCGGATGCACACGGAGTACAGACAAACTTTTGGTTATATTTTTAATAAGGAAATTTTATTGTGAGACATTCCCCAGGATTATTTTTTATTCACTCTCCCGCCAGACCCTTAGCATCCTTCCAACCCCTGCCCGCTACATTTTTTATTTTAGATTTCCATTTGTTCCATAAGTTTTCGCGCCGACTTTGACAGATGAAGCAGATTTTCCTCCGTCCCAAGTCCGTAGACCATGATCTTTTCTCTTTCCCTATCCGGTCGAAAAAGGATCTGCACTTTTCCCGTTCTATCATGGTTTCTTAAAAAACGCCAATCGCCCAGCCCCCTTAGCCGAATCCTCTCTCTCACCTCCCTCACCAAAAAAAATTTTTCCCACTCCCCGCTGCAAAATACACCACCACATCCAACCGCGACACAGAGATCACAGGAAAACAATCGATCATACTGACAGTTAGTTCCGCTTCCCAAATCATAGATTTGATAGTCCGCCTTCTCCTCCTGCTCCAACACGTCATAGCGGTATACACAACGCCGCATCAAAAAATGCCCCTCACCCTCACTGCCAAACAAATCGCGTTCTAAATACCGCAGGGAGGCTTTTTTATCGCACTCTGTCACCACCACTTTCCTTCTTTTGCATCCAGCAAGATAAAGGGCGATCATATGAGTTACATGGGTCGCACCTGCCTTGGCATGAATGCCGCATACCCCAATCTTGATTGTGTTTTGATGCCCGTTTTGCCCTTCTCTTTTCACATTGACTCCATCACTTCCGCCAGCAGCCCGCGCATCTCCTCCCTTTCCGAAGCACTCTCCATCCCATTGATAAATGGGACGCGCCTACAAGAAATTCCTGAAAGTCTTTTCGAAAATATTCGAAATCTTTTTACAGAACTCCCAAATAAAAGCACCAGAAGCTTCTCCTCAAATCCCGAAAGCCAGCGAAGTCCACGCCAGGTATTTTCAAGCTCCCAGTCCTTTTCTCCCGCAAAAAACAGACAGAGATCGGAGCGCGTAAATTCCTGCAAATTTTCCGTGGTCAGCACACCGAAATCTGCCAGAATTACCGAATAGCCGCAAGCCTTGTAATACTCTTCCTCCCTCCCGATAAAATAGTTGCTTTTACCCGGACTTAAAACTATCCGGCATTCTGCCAGATGGATCTTATGGTACAGGATAATTTCACCGCCCTCCTGCCATCTCGCCTTCTCTGCGATCTGCTCTGCCAGAGCATTCTCATTGCATTCCAAATACAGCACGCGCTCCCCGCGCTTTTTTGCATAGGCTGCGCACGCAAATGCAAAATGCGTCACCCCCATACGCCTGCCACTGCCCGCCAGACCAATAACACAACTCTTCTTTTCTTTCCTCTCCCGCCGCTTTAGCAAGGACAATGCCTTTTTCATCGCGTCGGCACTCCGGTAGCGATCGGCAGGTTTTTCTCTGCAGGCTCTCTCTGCCACCGCATTCAGATACTTTAATTGTCCCCTCCTTAATTCCCTGTCCCTGCTCTTAGAAATCATATAGCTAAGCAGCTTGCCCGCGCTGTAAATATCACTTCGCACATCCGCCTGCCCGCGATAGCATTCCGGTGCAGCATAGCCAAAAGTTCCGGTTAATGCTGCGCCTCCTCCCGCCTCCTTATGCAGCGCGCTTCCAAAATCAATCAGATATAATTTCCCCTCGTTCACTAAAAGATTATCTGGCTTCAGATCCAGATGCAGCATCGGCGGGGTTCTGCCATGCAGATAAATTAAGAGATCGCTAAGTTGTATCATTAGATTGATAATTTCTTGTTTCCTTGGGTTTTTTGACAGACAATAAGATGTTAAAGATTCTCCTTGAATATATTCTTCGACAATACTAAAACCATCCTTTTCTTCCTCGATATCATAGATTTTTGGAATTGCAGGATGCACAAGCTGTTTGAGCGATTCCGCCTCCCTTAGCACGGCCTCACCCTCACCCAAATTTCCCCGTATCGTCTTTATCACGCAGAGCCGGTTTAACCGGATATGCTCCGCCAGAGAAACCTGCGTCGTGCCGCGCTTTTTTAGGGTTCGCACAAGCTGATATTTGTTAGTCCAATCTTACATCACTCCTTTCTGCTGACCTCTTGATTATAAATGATTTCAAAAAAATAAGCAAGAAAAACCCCCTTTTCCCGCCGTAGAACTTT
This sequence comes from uncultured Lachnospiraceae bacterium, assembly GCA_910585065.1. Classification (GTDB taxonomy): domain Bacteria; phylum Bacillota; class Clostridia; order Lachnospirales; family Lachnospiraceae; genus RGIG4057. Next base: position 2,985 of record CAJUCG010000021.1, on the reverse strand, counting down.
AAGATCGATTTTTATGGAAGTTTCCTATACATATCCTTACTGTATTCCCATTTTTCCAGTCTTTTACTTCGATAAAATTCACAAATATTTTATTGACTTATAAGAACTTTTCTATTATACTTTGAGAGAAAGAAGCAAATAAGATACTATTGTATGGCAGCAATGCAAATACATTCTCGCGAAAGCATATATTTTAGCAGACAGAGACCCTACAGGGAGGTGTTATTATATGAAGATCGAAAAGATCAGCGAAACCCAGATACGCTGCACTTTAAATAAAAACGACCTTGCCGACCGGCATCTTCGCATCAGTGAACTTGCCTACGGAAGCGAAAAAGCAAAGGCGTTGTTCCACGATATGATACAGCAGGCATCCACGGAATTTGGATTTGACACGGACAATTTTCCTGTTATGATCGAGGCAATTCCCGTCTCACCGGACTGCCTTGTTCTCGTGATTACCAAGGTGGAAGATCCGGATGAACTTGACACGCGCTTCTCAAATTTTACGTTGGATGAAGACGATGAGGACGATGAGGGGACGGACGATTTTATGTCCTCGGAAGAGCGCACCACGGCGGATCAGATTTTACAGTGTTTTGAACAGCTCAATGATCTGCTAATGCGCAAGGCTGCCACAAATGACGCGCCGAAACTTCCGGAGTTTTCCAAAAAGAAAAAAGAAAATTCCTCCGCAGAAAATCAGGATGATGAAAATGATGACACATCCGCAAAAAAACTTATCTATTCCTTCCGCTTTGCCTCACTAAGCGAAGTGACAGCACTGTCGAGTGTGATCGCCCCGTTCTATCACGGAGAGAACTCCCTCTACAAAAATACATCGGACGATTCATACCACCTTGTACTTCATATGTCGGAACATAATCCGGCTGATTTTAACAAGGTCTGCAATATCGCTTGCGAGTACGGCACACAGGAGCGTTTTGGCGCGGCGACCGCCTCATATTTTGATGAACATATGGAATGTATCATCCGCGACAAAGCCGTTCAGGTACTTGAAAAATTAAATTAAAAAAGGGCGGGACTGCCGGGATAAAGAGCAGTTCCCGCCTTCTTCTTTACGCGCAGACCCGCACATATGGAAACTTACTGCTAACGCAGTATGCGGGTCGCGCGGCGATTTACTCCGCTGCCAAGAACTGATTGATCTCTTCCACCAGTCCATCCACATCAATGCCGTGTACAAACGCCGCTTCCACAAGGCTCTCGCCCTGCGCGGACGGACATCCGATGCAGTGCATTCCCGCATCCATAAGAATTGGGATGATATTCTGATCGATCTGAATAATCTGGGCAATAGTCATGTCCTTTGTTACCTTCATAAGATATACCTCCGTTCTTTTTTTGTTTTACGTATACAGTATAGATTATCCTGCGAATTTCGTCAAGATATACTGCATTTATGAATTTCATCAAAATTTTTCGCCTCACAACAAAAGCTTTTTATTTTTTTTCTTGTAATATTGCGCGTTTTGGGGTAAAATGGAGAAAACCAAAAAGGAGGTAGACGAAGATGGCATACAAAATTAACGATGGCTGCGTAAACTGCGGTTCATGCGCAGGTCAGTGCCCTGCTGGTGCGATCAAGGAGGGCGAGAGCCACTACGAGATCGATCAGGACGTATGTCTTGAGTGCGGTGCTTGCGTAGGTGCTTGCCCAACCGCTTCCATTGAGGAGGAGTAATCCAGACATTACATTACAAAGACTGCTGCAAAATATCGACAAAACAGATATTTTGCAGCAGTCTTTTTATATCCGCACTTTTCCATTCTTCTTAAAAAATCTGCTCTCTCTGCGACCACATTCCCGCGCAACAGCCGCCTGCTTTTGCCCCAGCTGATATTCCCTAAGCGTCCGGTCAAGCTGCTTGAAATGTTCCTCCAACATCATTTCCCGCTTTCGCATATGATATTCCATCTCCTTTGAAACTGAGGCGGTAATGCTTCCCGTTAGCTCCCTGTTATTCTCCCGCATCGCATCGGTGACAATCTCATTCATAATTCCCCTAAACTGCTGCATCCGCACAGCATTATCTGAAACAACCGCCGCATTCTCGCTCTGCTTGCTTAACACTTCTGTTTCCTGTTCTTCCTCCACTGACTCATAGGGCATGGATGGACATTCCTTCTCCGGATCGGAATCCGTTTTTTCTGGCTGTCCATTCTGCCATATCTCCACTAGTCTGGCTGCCTGTCCAGCAGGCAGCACCCCTGGGCGCGCCCCCTGTACATCCATCCCATCTTCCATCACTTTCCCCTCCGCCTTTCTCGCTTCACCTTCCATTTCCTTTTTATTATCACTTCTGTCGCGCTTCTGATCCATCTTTCTTTTTTTTGCCATATCACCCTCCTGCAACTCTTCTACATCCAATGTCTCGACTTCTTTTACCTCCGCCGATGTCTGGGAGATCTCCCCCTCTTCCTTTACCACACAATTAAGAAGTTCCTGTTCACGCTGCAAGCGCAGTTCCTCCCTGCTCATTGCCAACTCCAGCCGATCGCGCAGTTCTAAAAGCCTTCGATGCGGAAGCTGCATTACTCTCTCCGTATCCGGCAGTAAAATCTTAATCGACTTTAACTGGAACCCTCTCTCTTTTAAATATTTTACTCCCTGCATCATCTGAATATCTTCCTCGCGGTAATAGCGATGCCCCATCTCATTGCGCGGAATCCCAACCTCCAATTCCTCTTCCCAATAGCGAAGTACATGTGGTTCTACATTGATCTTTTTAGCTGCGTCTGAAATCATATAGCGCACTTCTTTCATCAATAACCTCCTGTTTCGTATTCATAATATGTATTATATTTCCATTTATTAACATTTTAACATACCTGTCCATTTTTTCAACTAAACTATTCCAACTTTTTTAAGATTTCATCGACTTTGTTCTAATCAGTATGTCACAATTCGGGAATTGAGTAGGAAAGAGTTTTCCCCGCCGACAATCTTCCCCTACGTCTGCG
>CAJUCG010000020.1:18158-25500 GCA_910585065.1 uncultured Lachnospiraceae bacterium | reverse complement strand
AAACAAAGGTGTAATTTTAGAAATTACCAGTTTTGATATCAACGAGGTCATTCACCGGACGGCACTAAGTTTTGAGGGGACCTGCACAAAAAAGAGGATTACACTGAATCTGGTTTTTGGCGACGAGGTATTGTTTGTGGCGGCTGATATGGGAAAAATTCAGCAGGTACTCTACAACCTGATTGACAATGCAATTAAGTTCAGCAATGCGGATTCTTCTATTGATATTAAGACGGAGGAGAAGGGAAATAAAGTGTTTGTCGCAGTGAAGGATTATGGGATTGGAATTCCGAAAGATTCTATCAAGCGTATCTGGGAGAGGTTTTACAAGACGGATCTCTCGCGCGGCAAGGACAAAAAGGGTACGGGTTTGGGACTTTCGATCGCGAAGGAGATTATTCAGGCGCACCGGGAGAACATCAATGTAATCAGTACGGAGGGAGTTGGGACGGAATTCATTTTTACGTTGGCGAAAAGCTTATAAATTTGTTCATACTTCGTTCATAGGTGTATGGTAGAATGGGAGATAATATCAGTCGTTTTGTAGGGAACGGGCGACTTTAGCATACAGTAGGACATGGCCCTGACGGCGGGTTTTAAATAAGTTTATTTACAGTCGTGGAGGAAGTCCGCATGGAGCAAAAAGATCAGGTAGAGAACAAGGAGTATCAGTTTATTCGGGAGAAAGTGGTGTTAAGGCGAAGGAGCAGAATCAAGAAGATGGTATGGTCGTTTGGGTTTACCGTATTTTTGGCAGCGGTTTTTGGGATTGTGGCAAGAGCCATGTTTTTGTATGCGGATAAGCCGCTTAAACATCTGCTTGGATTTGTGGGTGAATTAAGTCCCACTCCGACACCTCGCGATACACCGACAAAGGGAGCGAATCCTTCAGGTCCGACAGGAGAGCCGGAGCGGACAAATACCCCGAAGCCGCCTACACCGGGAGGAATTCTTACCCCGGAGGCAGCAAGTACACCGGGAGGGACTCCAACAGGAGCCGAAACCCCGGAAACATCGATAACAATAAGTCCATCGGGAGCAGAAGAGAATGTACCGACAGGAATAGATCCGTCGGGAACTGGGAGCAGCACCGTCACGCCACCCCCGGAAATTTCCTTTTCAGAGCAGTATAGAACACTGTTTTCGGGGATGCAAAAAATTATACACGAGGTACAGCACTCTCTTGTGACCATTACTGTGTCGGTCAATGGGATTGACTGGCTCGATAATCCATATGAGACGGAGAGCCAGACCATGGGTGTTGTGATTGGACAGACTGTGGAGGAATTGCTTCTCCTAGTTAATCTTGACCGCGTACAATCAGCAAGCCGCATCAGTTTGACCGTGGACAGAGAGGATTATGAAGCGCAGCTTTTAAATTATGATAGGGATTACAATATCGCAGTGGTGCGCACGAGCAAAGAGGAGCTGCCGGAATCATTTTTGTCCGGGGTAAAAGTTGCCGTTTTTGGCGAATCGGCAACTCTCGCTGTCGGCACACCGATCTTGGCACTTGGCAATCCAAATGGATATATGGGTTCCATGGATCTTGGTGTGGTGACAAGCAGACAGAGTGTGTATTATATTACAGATAATAGTGTAGATCTGTTTAATACAAGTACAATGGACAGTGAGGACGGGGATGGTGTGATTGTGAATTTCTCCGGGGAGATTGTCGGGATTATCACGCGGACAATGAAGGCAGGTTTTGACGAGTCAATGTGTACGGCAGTTGGCATTACAAAATTAAAGCGGGTAATTGAGCGGCTTGCCACGGGGCAAAAACAAGTGTATTTTGGTGTTCGGGGCGATGATGTTCCGCGCGAGGCACTGAATGAAAAAGGTTTGAGCAGCGGCATTTATGTGATGGAAGTTGAGACGGATTCCCCGGCATTTAGGGCGGGGATTAAGACGGGTGATATTATTACAAAAGTGGACAATAATTTTGTCTATACATTCAGCGGTTTTAATTCGATATTAAACTTACGCGAACCTGGTATGGCGATGAAAGTTACGCTGTGGAGAACGGTGCGGATGAAGGCGGAGGAGATTGAAGTGACCGTGAAATTAGGAGAACGAAACAAGGCAAATTGAGAAAGGATGTTTGGTGAAATGAGATATTTGGCGGAATTAAAAGAAGGCGAGATGGTAAAGGAGATTTATCTGTGCAAGAAATTGCAGGCATTGAAGACGAAGGCGGGCAAGAGCTATTATTCATTGACTTTACAGGATAAGACTGGCGTGTTCGACGCGAAGGTCTGGGAGCTTGGCGCGGGGATTGAGCATTTTGAAGTGATGGACTATATTTGTATTGATGGGCAGGTGACAAGTTTTCAGAACGCACTTCAGCTCAATATCAAGCGCGTGCGCAAATGTCAGGAGGGCGAGTATGACCCGGCGGACTATATGCCAATGACAACGCGCAATATCGATGAGATGTACCAGGAGCTTTTAGAGCTGATTGCAATGGTAAAAGAACCGCATTTACAGGAATTATTACAGAGTTTTTTTGTTAGGGATAAGGATTTTGCGGCGCGTTTCAAGCGGCATTCGGCGGCAAAGGCAGTACATCATGGATTTATTGGCGGACTTTTGGAACATACGCTCGGCGTGGCAAAACTCTGCGCGTTTTTTGCGGACACATATGAGATTTTGAACAAGGATTTGTTATTGACGGCAGCAGTCTTCCACGATATGGGAAAAATGGAGGAGATCTCACCATTCCCAGAAAATGATTATACAGACGACGGCAATCTTTTAGGTCATATCTATATTGGATCATCACAGATAAGCGCGCGCTGCCGCACGATTGAAGGTTTTTCAAGACGGCTGGAGGGAGAGCTGATACACTGTATTTTGGCACATCACGGAGAACTTGAATTTGGCTCGCCAAAGAAACCTGCGCTTGCAGAGGCACTTGCACTCTATATTGCAGACAATGCGGATGCAAAGATGGAAACCTTAAAGGAGATATTTGCCGCGGCAGATCCAAAGCTTGAATGGGTGGGGTATCAAAGACTGCTTGAGTCAAATTTAAAGAGAACACTGATGTAGGGGAAGAGGAGAGAAAACGGAGATGGTACAAAAGGCGGGCTGCGGCTTAAAAAAGAATGATTTGTTTGAACTGAAAATTGAGGCATTGGGCAATGACGGCGAGGGGATCGGTCGCTATCAGGGGTTTACCTTTTTTGTAAAGGATGCAGTGCCAGGCGACATTATCCGCGCCCGCGCACTAAAGTTTAAGAAAACCTACGGCTATGCGCGGGTTGAGGAAATTCTGACCGCCTCCCCGGATCGTGTAACGCCGCGCTGCCTAGTGGCAAGGCAGTGCGGCGGCTGTCAGCTTCAGCATCTTTCCTACGAGTGTCAGCTCGCCTACAAGCAGGAGAAGATAAAAGATTGTCTGGAGCGTATCGGCGGGGTTGCAGAGCCATATTTAGAGCCAATACTCGGCATGGAAGAGCCATATTATTACCGAAATAAGGCACAGTTTCCAGTTGGAATGCGAAAGGACGGCAGGGCGGCGATCGGCTTTTATGCCGGACATTCGCACCATATTGTGGACACAGAAGAATGTTGTATTCAAGCACCAGTCAATGCCGCGCTGGTGGCAGCAGTGCGCGAATATTTGGATGAGTGCAGGATCTCGCCCTACCAGGAGGAAACACATAGTGGGCTGGTGCGCCATATTCTGACGCGCGTCGGTTTTGTGACCGGGGAGATTATGGTGTGCATGGTGATAAATGGGACGAGTCTGCCAAGGACGGAAGTGCTGAGAGAGAAACTTGAGCGGGCAGTGGAGGCATGGAACCGGGAAGAGAAAATATTTGGAAATATTATAAATAGAGATATGGAAAATAATGGGAATGATAGAGATGGGAATGGAGAGAATGTAAATGGGAAGATAAAGGAGATAAGGAAAGGTATAGAAGATAGGCAGGAGAAAATTATACAGGGAGAAAATACAGAAAAAAGGAGAGTGAAGTATAGACTGGTAAGTCTTTGCTTAAATATTAATACTGAGCAGACAAATGTAATTCTTGGCAACAGGATTATACCACTTTACGGGGAACCGTATATTACGGATTATATTGGGGCAGTGAAATACCGGATTTCGCCGCTGTCGTTTTATCAGGTTAATCCGGGACAGACACGCCGCCTTTATGAACAGGTGATGCTCTATGCAGAATTAAAGGGTGATGAGACGGTCTGGGATCTGTACTGCGGGATTGGAACAATCTCGCTGTTTTTGGCACAGAAGGCGAAGATGGTCTACGGCGTGGAAATTGTGCCACAGGCAATTGAGGATGCGCGAAAGAATGCCGAGATGAACGGGATTACGAACGCAGAATTTTTTGTCGGAGCAGCGGAGGATGTGCTGCCGCAGAAGTATAAAGAGAGTGGCGGTGCAATGCGGGCCGATATAATTGTGGTGGATCCGCCAAGGGCGGGGTGCGCAAGAGAGCTGCTTGAGATGATCGTGCGGATGCAGCCGGAACGGGTGGTCTACGTCTCATGTGACCCGGCAACATTGGCGAGGGATGTAAAATTTTTGGGGGAGAATGGATTTCGGTTTGTAAAGGGGAGAGGCGTGGATCAGTTTGGGGGGAGCGGGCATGTTGAGACGGTTGTAATGCTTTCCTACAAAAGACCGACAGTGTAATCAACGTAAAAGTCGAGTTTGGCAAGGGTGAGGGCAAAACACTATGAGAAAATGCGGGGGCAACTGAAGATGCTTTCCGATATAAAGAACGGGCTGGAGATAGAATATATTCTGGTCTCTCTTAATATCTGTCCTGTCAACGGCTACAGAGATTGAAAGAGAAAATATTATTGAGCAGACCATGAACGGACGCAGGGAAAAAGCAAGACGGGGCGGTTGGAACGGCGGCTTTGCTCCGTATGGCTATTTTTAATAGAAGAAACAAAAGCTATATTTTCTCAAACAATGATGTAATAAACAAAGTATCTTTCTTTTCTATTATAGTGGAAATGATTTCTGATAGCGAATTGGCATTTTATCGCTTTCTTTTCTGGCGGGTGGAATTGTAGAAGTAAGCATTTTGTTTTATCTAAGATATGAAAAAACACTGCTATCCATGGTGAAATAATAATACCCTGAGTTTTCCGAGAAATATTGTTGCTATCTGGCAAAAAATGCTATGATAAGGAAAGATAAAACCAGATAAGAAGTTTTTAAAACTAAGAAAGAAAACGATAGCACAAAAACAACAAACTATGCGGAGGGAAAGGGCATGAAGCAGCAGATTATCAATGATTTGAACGGTGTTACGGTAGGGGGAAACTACACTGGGGGAAATAGTATTGTCAATCATTTTTATGGCAGTTCAGCAGAGGGAAATCAAGCCAATCAGAAGGGAGATAAGGACGACAGAACAATTTTTCTCTCCTATAACTGGCATGATGTGGAGATTGCAGATCGGATTGATAAACATCTTTCGAGACTTCCGGGCATTACAGTAAAGAAAGATGTTCGTGATATCGGCTTGTGGAAGAGCATTCGGGAGTTTATGGAGGGCATCCGGCAGCAGGATTATGCTGTTCTTATTGTCAGCGACTTGTATCTGAAATCAAAGAACTGTATGTTTGAAGTGACAGAGGTAATGAAGGAACGAACATATGCGGATAGGGTGTTTCCAGCAGTAGTGGAGCAAGGAATCTATAATCCCCTGATACGGGCAGGATACATACAGTACTGGCAGCAGGAATGCAATAAGTTAGAGGATGCTATAAAAGGGATTGATCTGGCAAATGCGGCGGAGTTGACTGCTGATTTAAAACGTTATAGAAGCATTGCCTCATCTATGGGCGAGTTCCTAAGCATGGTTGCTGACCGAAATAATCCAGATATTCAGGAAGTGGAATTTCAGATAGAAAAAGCACTTTTGAAAAACTGATATGGAGGGATGTTCATGGAGCAGAAGATACAGAACAAACTTGATGGTGTTGGTATTGAGCGTGATTATATTGCTGGCAACCAGACCAATAATTATATTTCACTCTATCGCGAGGAAGAACGAAAATTTGTTGTCACTCATCATGCTAATATTAAACCAGTGTACTATTTTACCGGACGTGAAACCGAACTAAACGATTTGCGTCAGAAGATAGAGAGCAGACAAAAATCGGTTTTGGTGAGTGGAATGGGAGGAATTGGAAAAACTCATATTTGCCGGAAACTGTTTGAAGAGTACGAAATAATGGGAAGGAGTGGCTCTTTTCGATATATTGGTTATATTGAATATAATGGAGATATAGGAAGCAGCTTACAGGAATGTTTGCGTTATAAAGAGCAAGAAAAACCGGAGGCGAATCAGGAGGCAGCATGGAAGGAACTAGAATACCTTGCATCAGATGGAAAATTGTTGTTGTTTATCGATAATGTGAATAAGACGATAAAGGAAGATCCCGGACTAAGACGGCTAAATAGCATTCCAGGAGCGATCGTCCTGACTTCCCGGAGAACATCTTTCGGAAGGGAGTTTGAACCTTACCGAATTGGATTTCTTCATATGGAACAGTGTAAAGAGATCTATGAAAAGATTTGGTTTGAAAATAGTGGAAAGAAAATAGCAGTAGAAGAAACATCGGATTTGGAATATATCATAGAAAAATTGGCAGCCAGACATACGATTACAGTAGAATTCCTTGCACGTTTGGCTAAGACAAAATCTTGGACAACTGAAAAGCTGCATAGAAAACTAGAGGAAAAGGGATTCCAGTTGGAATACAGGGATGAGGAAGATGAACTTGTGAATATTCAGAAGTCTTATGAAACCCTATATGATATGTCTGGATTGACCGAAGCGGAACAAAATATTTTGGAGGCGTTTTCCGTTTTTCCATACATTCCCTTGTCGACAGAGATATGTAATCAATGGTTGCTTAAAGATGCAGAGGCAAATGAAGAGGATGATATTTTGATGGGCTTGTATCATAAAGGATGGTTACAGTTTGACATAGAGCAGAAAAGTTATGCTTTACATCCGGTATTTGCACAGTTTATTTATAAAAAATGTAGACCGGTATTAGAAAAACACCGGGGACTAATAGAATCTTGTAAAATGAGTTTACAAATACCTGAAAGCGGTTCCGCTTTAGAATGTCAGAAATATATTCCATTTGCAGAAAACATAATTGAAAAAATAGAAACGAGAGAAGAAATAGAAAAGGATGGATTAATGGCGGAACTTGCTTATCTATTACAATATATAGCAGAATATAAAAAGGCAGAAGAATTGTATGAAAAGAGTCTGCGGATAAGGGAAAAGATATTCGGGGAGGAGCATCCTGATACCGCTGCAAGTTATAATAATCTGGC
>CAJUCG010000020.1:0-18058 GCA_910585065.1 uncultured Lachnospiraceae bacterium | reverse complement strand
GGAGAGTACCAAAAGGCAGAAGAATTATATAAAAAGAGCCTGCGGATAACGGAAAAGATATTCGGGGAGGAGCATCCGGATACCGCCATAAGTTATAATAATCTGGCGGGGGTGTATGATAGCCAAGGAGAGTACCAAAAGGCAGAAGAATTATATAAAAAGAGCCTGCGGATAACGGAAAAGATATTTGGGGAGGAGCATCCTGCTACCGCTGCAAGTTATAATAATCTGGCATATATGTATCAGAGTCAGGGAGAGTACCAAAAGGCAGAAGAATTATATAAGAAGAGTCTGCGGATAAGGGAAAAGATATTCGGGGAGGAGCATCCTGATACCGCTGCAAGTTATAATAATCTGGCATATATGTATAATAGTCAGGGAGAGTGCCGAAAGGCAGAAGAATTATATAAGAAGAGTCTTCGGATAACGGAAAAGATATTCGGGGAGGAGCATCCGGATACCGCCACAAGTTATAATAATTTAGCAAAAGTGTATTTTGATCAAAACAAATATGAACTTGCATTAACCTATTTTATTAAAGCATATAAGGTTGCTATAAATAGGCTTGGTTTTGAGCATCCACATACGAAAATTTTTCATAAAAATATGAAGATAACATATGCAACATGGGATCCAGATAGTAATTTTGAACAATGGTTAGAAGAACAAATGGAAAAACCAGAGCATAATTAGGGAATAGGAGTGAAGTGGCAGGCAGACAATTTCATAGGCAGATCAAAAGGCATATGCAGGTTAGCATATGCCTTTTATTTTGGGGTAAAATGAGAAACCTACCGTCGAGTTATAAATCTAGTGCCTGGAGATCAATCCATAAGTCCTCGTAAATGTTGCTCTTGATTTCATCGTTGAAAGTGTAAGTTCCATGGCTGGTACTGAGTAGTTGTATAAGTTCATCCTGGAGAACCTGGGAGCAGTTCACTCATCATTTTTCTGCCAAAGTAGCTATCCATGCAGAAAGCGAAACGTTTTTGTGGACTGTTCTGGTATTGGTTGCCGCTCGGTATGCAGAGGGCAATGCTGATGATGGAGCAAGTGGTACTGTCCGAGATATCCAGCTTGTGCTGTAAAGTGGCAGCAGGGATTTTGTTTCCTTCATCCTCTGCCACTACGCTTGGCATAAAAAATATATAAAAAATATTGAAAACAGGGCTATTTTGTAGTATTATATAAAGTAATCCAGTATGAAAATTTGAATTTTAAGGGGTGTATCACAGTGGCGGATACCAAACAAATTTACAGTTTTGCAATTCATTTTTTGTAGTGTTACTTTTGATAAAGGAAGTAAGAGCTATTATTATCTAACAGATGATGACAGTATTGAGATTGGTGATTTTGTTCTTGTTCCGGCAGGGAAAGACAATCATGAAGTGGTTGTAGAGGTAGTGGACATTGAATATTTCAGTGAAGAGAATGTTCCATTGCCCATTGAGAGAATAAAGCAAATCATTCGTAAATGCAGGGATAAGGATTTTGGTTAGCCTAAGTGCTGAAAGGAAATTGATCAATAATGGAAATAATACGAGTTGATACTTATACAGATAACCGTTTTTCTCAGAAAGTTCTGTACCAGCATGGGTGTTTTCTGGTGGAAAAAATACCCTATGAAGTAGAAATATTTTCTGATTTTGAGGCGGTTGTCCGAGGGGAAAATAAAGGTATATATCCGCAGATAATTGAAGAATTTAGATTCTACACCCCACATATCACCATATTTTATGATAAAGATGGGAATTTTATCAAAAAATATCCCTCTGTTCCAATATTTCATCTTCCAATTGATCAAATTCAGCCGTCACAGTTTTATGTGGACAGAGAGAAAATTGCTGCAATTTATAATTTTATTTATAAACCGCAGGATATTATTATTCAGGTAATGCCATATAATGGGCACTATATCTCTCTGGATGGTCATACACGCCTGTATTATGCAGTACTAAATGGATGGGATACCATTCGGGCGGTAGAAAGTACGGTGGATATGGATATTTTAAGGTTTGTTGAGGAGGCACAAAGACGGAAAATTTATTCTCCGAAGGATATGGAGCTGGTAAATCATAATGAATATGAGGAAAAGTGGAATCGTTTTTGCGATGAGTATTTTAGAAAGTGATTTTCATGCTAAATTAAGATAAAAACGCAGAAAAAAGAATTTATTATAAGGTAAAAAAAGGATAGTTGTGAAACAGAATCGGAAATTAAAGAAAAATAGATAAAGTATCTAAAAAATTGATTATTGGAAGAGGGGTTATTATGAAGACTTTGATCTATAATGGTTCGCCGAGAAAAGAAGGTGATACTTCCAAACTTATTGAGAAAATTACTGAAAAAATTACGGGGGAGTATAAGATTGTAGCTGTTTATCGATGCAATATTTCGCCCTGTCTTGATTGCAGATACTGCTGGGAAAATAGTGGGTGCGTGATAAATGACGAAATGCAGGAAGTATATCAATACATACAGGAATGTGACAATATTTTGATTGCCTCACCGATTTATTTTTCAGAGTTGACCGGAAAATTATTGGATGTTGGAAGCAGACTTCAAACATATTTTTGCGCCAGATTTTTTAGAAAAGAGGAACCTATTATAAAGGTAAAAAAGGGTGCAGTTGTATTAGTTGGGGGAGGCGATGGTCATGTAGATACCGCTTACAGTACGGCTTGTACTCTTTTACATCATATGAATTGTCATAATATTCATGAAGTGGTATATAGTCATAACACTAATAAAAGATCTGCTATTGATGATGAAAACGCTCTTTTGGGACTGAACAGTATTTTAGACTTTTTTTGTAGCTAATATTAAAAAGAGAAATTTACAAATTGGCTCATGAATTTTTTCCCAGAAGAAACAAAAAGAACTGATTGAATTTTACACAGTGACGAAGGGAATAGAATGATGGAATATATATTTGAAACAGAGCATTTGAGGGTGAGAAAATTTAAGATGGAAGATGCAGGATGCTTATATAAAAATCATTTGGAAGAAGAAGTAAAAAAATGGATTCCAAATGAAAGTTATGCAGATATGGAAGAAACTTGGGAGGCAATCCAATTCTATATGGATTGCGTGGATAATAGGCATTTGCCATATGTATTAGCTGTTGAATTGAAAGAAACAGGTGAATTAATAGGTGATACAGGTGTAAATAAGGTAGAAGGAAATGCTAATGAGGTAGAGATAGGTTACGGAATATGTAAAAGGCATAGTGGAAAAGGGTATGCTACTGAACTTTTAAAGGCGATGACGGAATTTATAACGGGAACTTTTGAAATAAATATTTTATACGGGCGTGTTATACATGGAAATATTGCTTCTGTGAAGGTTCTTGAAAAGAATGGTTATCAATTTGTTAAGGAAGAATTTGGAGCAGAAGATGACCCTTATGGTAATGGAATGTTAATTTACAAGAAAGAATGTTGAATTAAGGTTGCTGTATTCTTTGAGAGGGGGAAATAGAATGCATTTTACCTATTGCCCGCATTGCGGGATGAAGCTGGTGCAAAAAGAGATTGGAGACGAGGGGCAGATCTCGTATTGTGAGGGCTGCAAGATACCACTCTGGGATATGTTTACAACTTCGGTGATATGTGCTGTTGTAAATGAGGAAGACGAAGTGGCATTGCTGCGTCAAAACTATGTTTCTGCAACAAAATATGTATGCATTGCCGGAATTATGAAGCTGGGCGAGAATGCGGAGGATACTGTGGTCAGAGAGGTGAAGGAAGAGATTGGCATTGATGTTACCTCCCTGAGATATATGCATAGTTACGCTTATGAAAAGAAGGAAATGCTGATGTTGGGATTTTATGCAGCAGCAAAAAAGAAGGAGTTTACTTTGTCGGGTGAAGTGGATGCGGCAGTATGGGTGCCGCTTTCGGCGGCACCTGCGAAATTGCGGGAGGGAAGTATTGCGTGGCAGTTGGTGAACGAGGTAATTTTAGAAAGGAGAAGATAATTATGGATCAAAATGAAGAATTTATTCGTAACCTGAAAATTGAGGATGTCCCATGGAGCAGAATTGTGACAGCATACGGAATGGCGACCGATCTGCCGGGCTATCTGAAAACACTGGAGGAACACTCAAAATTAAGCTGTGTAAAAAAAGCGTTTGAAGAAATTACAAACAATATTGAACATCAAGGCACATTATGGTATTCCACAGCATTTGGATTGATTTTTCTTGTGCGCATTTATCATGATGTAGAGACTCAGAAAGAAAATAATAAGGTCGCCGCCTGGCTTGCCGAAGAACTCGAAGGTTTTTTCATGCTGGTTATTGATTGCTATCATGAGATCATTGAGTATTACGATGCGGAAGAAATTGAAAGTGAATCGCTGCCGCTGTTTTCCGATATGTTAAAAGAAGAATATCTCTGGCCGGAGGGAATGAGTGAAGAGGAGGAGGAAAGCCGATGGGAAAAGGGTTTTCCAGATAATTTAGAAACAAGTTTTTATTATTATTCCTATCAGGTGGTTAAGGAATTTGATAAACAAAGGACTTGATAGGTAAGGAATTTTCATAAGTAAATAATAATAAGGAGATTTGTATAAGTAAGTTGGGAGATAAAAGATTTTGACAAGTGGAATTTTGTAGGGAAGATAAATAGGAACTGCCACACAGGGTTGTGCGACAGTTCCTACTTAAATTTTACAGTCAGAAAAGAAATTTATATTCTAAAATAATAAAATATATAGTTTCTCTGATAAAGTTTTACTGGATATCCGTCATCAGTTCAAGTACAGTATCGTAGCCCTTCTCCACCGCGACCTGGACACAGCTTTCGCCTTTGTTGTTCGTATGGTTGTAGTCCGCCCCCTTCTTGATTAAAAAGCGTGCAACTTCCTGGTTGCCGTATTTTAGTGCGTAATACAGAGCGGTACCGCCTGTATTGTCGGACATATTTATATCCGCGCCTGCGCGCATAAGTTCCTTTATAATATCCTTAAAGCACATATTTTTTGTGTTTAGAATCAGAGCTGTGTTGCCGACATTGTCCGTGGCATTTACATCCACGCCCTTCTCAAGGAAAATCGGGAGAAGTTCGTTCGCTGTGTTGATGTCCATCGACATTAAGAGCATAAGTGGGGTTTTGCCGTCATTTCTTGTACCATCTAAGATCTTGAGTTCCCTTAGTACCCCAGCTCTCTGTTTGGAAGTGAGATCGCCGCCAAGTTTCTTTTTCATTACGGCATGATGTGCCGGAAGTTCACCGTTGATATTTTGCAGGGAACTGTCGCCCCCATGTTCTTCTAAGAACTTGACAATCTCGCCGTGACCGTAGATGCACGCAATATGCAGCAGGGTATTGCCGGATTCAGCGGGCTGATCCTGTGTAATATTTGGATCGACACCCTTTTCCAGCATGATTTTTAACATTTCAAGATGCCCGTTGCGCACTGCCCAGTGTGCCGCACTGACTCCGGTGTTGTCAATCTGCTCCATGGACTCTTTGGAGAAGAATGGTGCGGCTGTCTCTGCGTAGTCGTCTTTTTTGCCAGAAAACATCATCTGCCTTGGCGTGCAGGAAGCGACAAAATTTGCGGGGGTTCTGCCCTGGATAATCGCCTCGTTCATATCCACGCCAAGTTCAATAAATTTTTTGATTGCTTTAACGCCAAAATTGCCGGAGAAGCATTTATCACGAAGACAGAATACACTGCCGCGGCTGTGGATCGGTGCAGTAAAATCGATACCTGCCTCATGGCACAGATCAAGTACCTGACATTTATCGTCACTTACCAGGGCATTGTACATAATGCCTTCAAGACTTTCCATATCATCGTCATCGTCCGGATCAATCCTTGCGATCAGCTTTTTTGCGAGGTAGAGCGCGATGCTGATTTTGTCCCGCTCATCGTCGGAGAAACTAGCGAACGCGTTGCTTGTGATACGGCTCAAGTTCGACATATTCATACGGCTTGCCTCGCAGTCTTCATTCGCGCCGGCATCCTTTAACGCCATACAGAGTCCCTCGTTATAAATTTTTGTCGCTGCCTGCATTGGAGTTTCGCCTGCCGCGTTTGCAGTGTTTATCATGCCATCACATTTTGCAAGAAGCAGTGCCGCAGTTAAATGGTGCTTGTGGATAGCGGTCAAAAGCAGGGTATTGCCCTCCTCGTCGACGTAGTTCGTCTGCGCACCCTTCTTTAAAAGAGTTTCGGTCAGTGCCCAGGAGAGATTAGTATTTTCACCCTGTAAAATGGAAACCAGAGGGGTAAGACCGTCCGCATCTTTTGCGTTGATCCCATCGCCCAAAAGATCGGCGATGGCTCCGCGCTGATCCATGCTGTAACGCTGGCATTCAAAACCATTTTGGAAATTTTCAAGGCGCGGGCGGGCAAGACAGTGCCATGCGTTCTGTCCCGCCGCATTGCAGAGGGTGGTATTTGCACCGTGGTCAATTAAGAGTTTTGCCATATTGAAATTGCCCCGGCAGCAGGAAAGCATAAGCGGAGTAAGACCCTTTCCCCGACCGTCGGTTATATTTACATCTATACCAAGGGACTCGTCATCCAAAATTGTTTTTACTATATCGAAGAAATTATGCCATACTAACAGGTGGAACAAAGTCAGTCCATAATTGTCCGAGGTATCGGTAAGTGCTGTTTTATCACAGTTTGCAAGACAATCCTGCACTTCCTTAATTTCTTCCTGAGTAAACAGATTGTATCGGTACATATTTTCGTTGAATTCACATGTCCACCATGGGATGTATTTGCTGCGGTTGCTCGTGAGCGAGTTCCCCAATATTTTGCTTAATTCTTTGATATCCATGAAATTTCCCCCTAATTTTCTGCGCCTGCCATCAAAAGTTTTTCTACAATATCATTGTAGCCCGCCTCCGTTGCATAGTAGAGTGCAGTGTGTTCTGAAAGATCGGCGTAAGTAACATCTGCACCACCTGCAATCAATGTTTCTACAATATAATTGCTGCCGTGCTTTGCCGCGATAATCAGTGCAGTCTCGCCGTCCTCGTCCCGCTCATTGACATTTGCGCCGTGTGTAAGAAGCTGCTTTACAAGGCGTTCGTTTCCATTTCCTGCCGCGACGTGTAAGGGGGAGTAGCCATTGTTGCCGCTGATATTGGTATTCGCGCCCGCCTCTAAAAGAAGCTCTGCAATCAGAAGATTGTCCTGTGCAGCGGCGACATACAGAGGCGTTTGCTTGCTGTCGTTGCGCGCGTTAATATCCAAGCCGCCCTTTGCAAGCATCGCCTTTACGACTTCCCCCTGTTCATTGTAACACGCCTGGTGAAGGGGGGTGTTCCCGTAGGCATCCGCGTTTCCCGCATTTTCTTTGGACATACTCTCGATCAATTGTACAAGTCCGAGGGCGTTCGCGTAGTCGAGTGCGGTGTGATTTTGATTGTCCATAATCGAGAGATCCGCGCCGAGTTCGATAAGATATCTTGCTGCCTCCGCTTTCTTTGCTTCCACCGCATAGATCAGTGCCGTCCGCCCAGCACGATCGGTGGCGTTGATATCCGCGCCCGAATCAAGTAAGAGCTTGATCACTTCCTTGTTGCCGGAGTTTACCGCCATATGTAGTGGCGTGACGCTCTCGTTCGAGATCAGGTTTGCATCTGCTTCCCTTTCAAGCAAGAGCTTTACAATGTCGCGGTAGCCCTTTTTGCAGGCGTAATGCAGCGGGGAAAATCCCATCTCGTCCACTGCGTTGACATTGATCGTGCCCTTTTTTAAAAAGGACATGACCACTCCTTTTTGTCCGTTCTGACATGCTTTCAATAAGAGTTTTTCCATTTTTTCCCTCCGTGCTGCGCTTTTAGAATGTCTGCGGGAAATCCGCATGGGTTCCGGCGCAGTTCAGAACCCGAATCTGTGTTCGATCTGCTCTTTATTATATACCGTTTTTTTCCTGTTGTCGAGAGGGTTTTTTAATTTTGGGCAATATTTACGCCGGATTTATGCTTTAGAATATTTTTTCTTTTTAACGGTATTCGGCGGCGAGTTTTGCGAACAGATCCATCGCCCCTACAATACGGTTTGTCGGTACGCAGTACGAGATGCGGACATGACCCGGACAGCCGAAATCATCTCCCGGGACGAAGAGCAGATCATATTTTTTTGCGCGCTCGCAAAATTGAACTGCGTCCGCCTCTAAGGAGCGCGGGAAAATATAAAACGCGCCCTGCGGTTTTACACAGGAGAAGCCGAGTTCTGTAAGACCCTCATATGAAAGGTTTCGGTTTTTTTCGTAAATAGTAAGATCTGCGGTTTGTCCGGCGCATTTTGCCGCGACGCGCTGAAAGAGGCTTGGTGCGTTGACATAGCCTAGGGAGCGTCCCGCGCCACAGATGGCAGCATAAGCTGTTTTTGCGTCCGAGAGTTCATCTGGCACAAGCACATAGCCGATGCGCTCACCTGGAAGGGAGAGGGATTTGCTGTAGGAGTAGCAGACAATTGTGTTGGTATAATATTTTGTAATAAAAGGCAGGGTAATATCATCATAAACTAATTCGCGGTACGGCTCGTCCGAGATCAGAAAAATCGGGTGGCCAAACATGGCACTTTTTTCAGTTAGGAGCGAGGCGAGTTTCTGAATGGTTTCCTCCGAATAGACTGTGCCTGACGGATTGTTTGGGGAATTGATCACCACTGCTTTTGTGTGCGGGGTGATGGCGGAATAGAGTTTATCGAAATTGATCTGAAAGGCGGTGGTATCTGCCTCTACAATCACACATTTCGCGCCTGCCCCGCGCTCGATAAAGCACTGGTATTCCGGGAAAAACGGTGCGATTACAATAAATTCGTCGCCCGGTTCGGAAAGAGCTTTAAAGCAGGAGCAAAGTGCCGCTGCCGCGCCCACGGTCAGGTAGAAATTGTCAGCGTGAAAGTGAGTTTTAAAACGGCGGTTTAAATCCTCCGCCAGGGTGGTGCGCACTTTAGCGTCCCCCTGGGCACTTGTGTAGCCATGGGCAGCGACAGGACCTTCCGTATCAAGTATATCGATCACCGCGTCGCGCACGGACTCCGGTGCGGGGACACTCGGATTGCCAATACTGAAATCATAGACATTCTCCGCGCCAATCTGCGCGATACGCTGCTTTCCATACTCGAAGATCTCGCGGATAGTGGAACGCTTTTGCCCTAGCTCAACCATAGATTGTGAAAACATATTTTTTTACCTCTCTTGGAAATTTCATTGTTTTTTACCGGGGATACCGGTTCAAATCACATGGGGTAATCATAGCATAAAATTCCTAAAGCGTCAACTCTGTCAAAATTCGAAAGGAATTCTTAAACTTTACTGAAAAATATGGATAATTCAAGCTTTTTTCATAAAACTGTGGTATGATATTCATATAAGGCGAAATTTTAGTAACCTAAAAGTGTAAGATTTTGCTTTGATAACCATTTGTGATTTGTAAAATTCGTCCGGTGCAAATTCACCGTCTAGAGACGGGAGTCATCCCATATTTGATATGACTTTTACACGGGCGGTAACTAATAATTTTTAAGAAAGTTAAGGTGGTACAAAATGGAGTTGCCAATGTCATTTAATGAGGAAGAGTTGTGGGGGCGCACACTGCTTTTGTATAACGCGGCACTGCTTGAGATTGGGACAAAGCTTGAGATACTTAACAATGAGTTTAAACAGGCACATCAGTATAATCCGATCGAGCATATTACCTCGCGCATCAAATCGTCACAGAGTATTGCCAAGAAGATGCGGCACAATGGAAGGGAACTGACTGTGGAAAATATCGTGAAATACATAAACGATATTGCGGGGATTCGTATTATTTGTTCATTTACAAGTGATATTTATCGGATTGCTGACCTGATTGCTAAGCAGAGCGATATCACAGTGTTGAAAGTGAAAGATTATATTGTGAATCCGAAGCCGAACGGCTATACTTCGTATCATATGATTGTGTCCGTGCCGATATTTCTTTCCAATGAAGTAATTGATACCAAGGTGGAGATTCAGATCCGGACGATCGCAATGGATTTTTGGGCGAGTTTAGAGCATAAGATTTATTATAAGTTTGAAGGGCACGCGCCAGATCATATTACGCGTGAGTTGAAAGAATGTGCGGATCTAGTTTCCTTCCTCGACCGAAAAATGGTGGCGATCAATGAGGAAGTGCAGAATTATAGGGCACCGGAGCAGGAGGAAGGGCGCGAAGTTTATCTGACCAATTTAATTAAAGAACGGATGAAAGATGCCTACGGCACAGTAATCGATGAGAAGACCGCGATTGAGGAGGTTAAGGAGAGTGAATATCAACTTTCATATAAAGAAGAGTCCACACAAAAGATAAATAAGGAGGCACATAGCACGTCGGAAGAAGAAGAAAACTGGCGTCCGGTCGAGGAAGACGGAATGCTCAAAGTGATCACAGAGCAAGTCATCAAGGAAAAGGAGCGAACGCCAGGATTTTTAAGCAGATTTTCTTTTAGGAAAGCTTAATATTTTTCAACAATTCTGCGAGGCCGGTGGTCGCTTCCCCGCCAGAGGAAAATTCCCTTGGACCTGTCGGCGTTTCCACCGCCTCGTCTTTTGCACTTAGATTCTTCATGCTCAGACTGATTTTGCCATCTTTTACATCGCGGACTCTCACCTTGACTTCATCGCCAACCTTGAGTACTTCGCCCGGTGTCTTGATGCGCTTATCACTGATCTGAGAGATGTGTACCAGACCGGACAGACCGTCCCCAAGATCCACAAAAGCACCGAATGGCATAATCTTTTCAACCTTGCCGGAGAGGACACTTCCTATGGCAAGTTGTGACGCGCGGTTATTTTTTTCCGCGACGGCCTGTGCGAGAAGGAGATCTTTGGCGGAGAGTACCAGCTTTTTCTTTTCTTTATCCACGGTGATTACCTGTACAGCAAGCTCTTTTCCAACGAAAGTTGAGAGATCCTCGACGTAGGTAAGCGCGAGTTTGGACGCTGGAATAAATGCGCGGATGCCCTGCAGATAGGTGATAACGCCGGCATTTACTACTTGTGCAACTTTTACGGTTACAGGAACGCGCTCCTGCATCATCGTCTTTAGGGTATCCCATGCTAAGATATCATCAGCCTGTTTGCGCGAGAGTAAGATATTGCCCTCGCGGTCTTCCTTTAAGACAGTGGCGGAGATCTCCTCCCCGATCTGGATGTCCGCCTTAATGGAGAAGCGCGGATCGTTGCTTAATTCCTCCAGCTTGATAATCCCCTCAGTATAGCTGTTTAGATCAACTGTTACCTCCGTGTCAGAAATGCCGATCACGGTTCCCGTCACAATATCTCCGGGCTTAAGTTTGCGGAAGGAGTGGTCGATCTGTGACTCGAATTCTGCCATGGATGGAATCTTTTCCTCCTTTGCGGCAGTTTCCACCTGCGATGCATCAGTGGTCTGTTTTAATTCTTCATTTTCCATATGATTACTTCCTTTCCGGCGGGTTTCTTTATGTTCCTGCCATTTTAAAGCATAGTATAATCGATTTTTATGTGTACTGCAAGCAAAAATTTTATGCGGGGGAGTCCTAGAGGGGAAAATAGCGGAAAAAAATTTGAAAAAGCCCTTGAGATGTAGGAAAAAAAAGGGTATACTAAAAGATAATATGTGATGAGGGATGCGAGGAGGATAAATATGGACTTAGTTTTACCAAAGGGGTATGACCCTAAGCTTAGTGTACGGCAGACACAGGAGGCAATCAAGTATATCCGTGATACGTTTCAGAAGGAGTTCGGAAAGGAATTGAATCTTGAGCGTATCTCCGCGCCGCTTTTTGTAGAAAAAAATTCAGGGCTTAACGACGACTTAAACGGGGTGGAGCGAAAGGTTAGCTTTGACCTAGCCGGGGCTCCGGGCGAGGATGTGGAAGTTGTGCAGTCGCTTGCAAAATGGAAGCGCATGGCATTAAAGCGCTATGGCTTTTTGCCGGGTGAGGGACTTTATACCAATATGAATGCCATTCGGCGCGATGAGGAATTAGATAATCTTCATTCCTGTTATGTGGATCAGTGGGATTGGGAAAAAGTGATTACAAAAGAGCAGCGCACAGTCGAAACTTTGCAGTCTGTGGTGCGTCAAATCTTTAAGGTAATTAAACATATGGAACATGAAGTCTGGTATAAATATCCGCAGGCAGTAAAACATCTGCCGGATGATATTTATTTTATCAGTTCGGAGGAGCTGCTTGAAAAATATCCGGATAAGACCCCGAAGGAGCGCGAAAATGCGATAACAAGGGAGCATGGCTGCGTTTTTGTGATGAAGATCGGCGATAAACTTTCCGATGGACTGCCGCATGATGGACGCGCACCGGACTACGATGACTGGGCGTTGAATGGGGATATTCTGTTTTGGTACGAGACGCTTGGCTGCGCGCTTGAAATTTCAAGTATGGGAATCCGCGTCGATGAGGTTTCACTTGCCCTGCAGCTAAAAAAAGCGGGCTGTGAGGAGCGCGAGAGTCTGCCGTACCACAGGATGCTGCTTGCGGGGGAACTTCCCCTGACCATCGGCGGCGGGATCGGTCAGTCGCGCCTATGTATGCTTTTGCTCGACCGCGCCCATGTCGGGGAAGTACAGGCAAGCATTTGGCCGGAACAGATGCGGAAGATCTGCAGAGAGCATGGGATTATTCTTCTGTAGCACCATATATATTTAGGAGAAAACAAATGCGTCGGCAGGAAAGGAGAGGATAAAAATGGGGGAAAAGAAAAGTGAAGAGATAAAGGCAAATTGTTATTCTAATCGAGAATTATCCTGGCTGAAATTTAATGGTCGTGTCCTTGAGGAGGCGGCGGACGAATCTGTGCCTTTAGCGGAGCGACTGACCTTCGCGTCGATTTTTCAGAGCAATCTGGATGAATTTTTTATGGTGCGCGTCGGCTCGCTGCATGACCAGATGTTATACTCGCCAGATTTATGTGAGAACAAGACAAAACTTACACCACAACAGCAGATTACAGCAATCTTGGAGGAGAGCAGACAGTTGTGCAGGGAGAAAGATCGGATCTATTTTGAGCTGATGGATCAGATACAAAAGAAAGGCGGCGTGGAGCTGATTAATTTCGCAAAACTTTCCGAGGAGGATGCCGCGTATCTGGAAGTTTATTTTAATACGGAGATCCGCCCGTTAATCTCCCCGCAAGTCGTGGGGAAACGCCAGCCATTTCCCTTTTTAAAGAACAAGGAAATCTATGCGGTGGTGGCACTCGAAGCAAAAAACAGTGACAAGATCGGGATTGTGCCGTGCAATAATGGGCTGTTTGAGCGTTTGATTCAGTTAAAGACTGATCCGAACCGCTTTATGCTTGTGGAGGAATTAATTCTGCATTTCGCGCCAGAGATCTTTGATCATTACAAGATCAAGTCCAAATCGCTGCTGCGCGTGGTTCGCAACGCCGATTTGGAGATCGAGGAGGAGAGTGTATTTGAAGAGCTTCCGGCAGAGCAGGGGATCGATTACCGCGAGGCGATGGTAGAACTTTTAAAACGCCGCAAAAAACTCTGTGCGGTGCGGGCAGAATTAAGCCGCGCGCTTGATATGGAGATTGTAAAGAAATTATGTGAGCATCTTGATCTGACAGAAGAGCAGATCTTTTATATTGAATCGCCGCTCGATCTCTCCTTTGTCTTTCAGCTTCAGGATTCTTTAAAGGGAAAGCCGGAATTCTTTTATGAGAAGCGTGTGCCGCAGAAGAGCGCGATGATTCGGGAAGATCTGCCGATGATGGAGCAGATTGCAAAAAAGGATATTCTTTTGTCCTACCCCTATGAGAGTATTCAGCCGTTTTTGCGGCTGCTCGACGAGGCGGCATCCGACCCTGAGGTGGTTTCAATGAAGATGACGCTCTACCGGGTGGCAAAATACAGCAAGGTGATTGACGCGCTGATCAAGGCGGCGGAAAATGGCAAGGAAGTTGTGGTTTTAGTTGAGCTGCGCGCGCGCTTCGACGAGGAAAATAATATTGGCTGGTCAAGGCGGTTGGAGGAGGCGGGGTGCCGCATTATCTACGGGTTGGATGGATATAAAGTGCATTCAAAACTCTGCCTTATCACGCGCAAGACAAAGAAGAAAATACAGTATATCACCCAGATTGGAACGGGAAATTATAATGAGAAGACCGCGATGCTCTACACGGATTATTCTTTGATGACCGCGTCGATGGAGGTTGGACTAGAGGCATTGATGGTATTTAACGCGCTCTCGATGGGGCAGTTTTGTGAGCCGGTAACAAAGCATTTATTAGTTGCACCGAACGGGCTGCGACCGGGAATTTTAGAGTGCATGGACGAGGAGATTGCGATCGCCAAAAAAGGCGGGCGTGGTTATATCGGTGTAAAATTAAATTCGCTGACGGATAAGGTGCTGATTGAAAAACTGATTGAAGCGTCTCAGGCAGGAGTTAAAGTTGAGCTGGTAATTCGTGGTATCTGCTGCTTGAATCCGGGGATTAAGGGCTTTACGGATAATATTACGGTGGTCAGCATTGTGGGAAGATTTTTGGAACACGCGAGAATTTATATTTTTGGAACGGGGGCACGCAGAGTTCTCTATATTTCCTCCGCGGATTTTATGACGCGCAATACTGTGCGTCGGGTCGAGGTGGCTGTGCGCGTGGAATCGGAGCCGCTTGCCAACCGGATTGCCCAGATGTTTAAAACGATGCTCTCCGATAATATCAAGGGCAGACTGATGAAATCTGATGGTACTTATGTGCATAAAAAGGCACGCAAAAAGGAGATCAATTCGCAGGAAGTATTCTATCAGCAGGCCTATGAGCAGGCGGAGAAGGCATTGAAGGAGAAAGAGGCGAGAGAGGCAAAAGAGGCAAAGAAAGCGGAGGAAGAGAAAAGGAAGGAACTAGAAAAATCTGGAAAAAAAGAAAAGCGCGAGAAAACAGAAAAAGAGGAGAGGGATCCGGAAACTGCGGTGCCAAGACGCAGAGCTTCCACACCTCGCAAGACATCAAAGAAGACCGGGGTGGAGAAATCCGAAAAATCCGGCAGAGAAAGCAAATAAAAAAATAAGGCGGATACGCTTATTTTCAGGCAGGTTTCCGTGCGGAGCGTCACGGGATGGTCTGTGCGCAAAAAAGACTGATTATTTATCAGGCAATAAACTTTGTGCAGCGGGAAATAGTTTTGACGCGGCAAAAATTTATCAGCAGCGCAAGTTTCCCTATAATAATGAAAACGCTCCGGAATGGAGGATAAAATGAGAAAAATCGGTATGTTGACAAGCGGCGGTGACTGCCAGGCACTCAATGCGACAATGCGCGGCGTGGCGAAGGGGTTGTTTAGCAGCGGCGAGAAAATTGAGATCTTCGGTTTTATTGAGGGGTATCGCGGGCTGATGCAGGGCAATTACCGGAAAATGTCAGAGAAGGATTTCTCCGGCATCTTAACGCGCGGCGGCACTATTCTTGGTACATCGCGTCAGCCGTTTAAACAGATGCGTGTGGTGGAAGATGGTTTTGATAAGGTGAAAGCCATGAAAGAAACCTACCGAAAGCTGGATCTTGACTGTCTGGTAGTGCTTGGCGGCAACGGTTCACAGAAGAGTGCAAATATGCTTTATGAGGAAGGGCTGAATGTGATCGGTCTGCCAAAGACAATTGACAATGATATCTGGGGAACAGATGTGACCTTTGGTTTCCAGAGTGCAGTGGAGATCGCGACGGAGGCCATTGACAATATTCATACAACGGCGGAGTCCCATGGACGCGTGTTTATCCTGGAATTGATGGGGCATAAGGTCGGCTGGGTAACGCTGCACGCGGGGATTGCGGGCGGTGCGGATGTTATTTTAATCCCGGAGATCCCTTACGATATCAAGGTGATCTGCAAGGCACTGCGCGACCGCGAGAAAGCGGGCAAGAGTTTCTCGATCATCGCAGTAGCGGAGGGTGCGATCTCGAAGGAGACAGCGGCACTCTCAAAGAAGGAGCGCAAGGAGAAGATTGCAAATTCCAAATATCCGTCAGCTGCCTATGAAATTGCGGCGAAGATTACAGAAAAAACAGGACAGGAAGTGCGTGTTACAGTGCCGGGACATACACAGCGCGGCGGCAGCCCATGTCCGTATGACCGTGTGCTTTCCAGCCGCTTGGGCGCGATGGGTGCGAAGCTTATCTTAAATGAGGACTACGGCAAGCTGGTGGTAATGCGCAATGATGATGTTACCGCAATTCCGCTTGCTGAGAGTGCGGGAAAATTAAAATACGTGGACCCGAAGGACGATATTATTGATAGCGCAAGAATGTTGGGAATTTCGTTTGGAGATAAATAGGCGACTAGTTTAGAGGTTTAAGCCCATACTAAAGAATACTTATTTTAATAAGCAGGCTGCCCGCTAGTTTTTTGTGGCGGGCAGCCTGTTACTTTTCTCGTATACATACAAATTCTTTTGTTTCCCCACTCGGTTTACTGCGCCGACAAAATATAATATGTTTAGTGATACATTGGCGAGGGGCTGATTGATCTGCGCGGCTGTTTTAAAATCTTTCGATGTAAACTGCTCTGGAAGATTATCCGGGATAAGATGGGGGTAATCTTGGGGATTATTTAATGTGATTTCTTTATATAAAGAGAGGGGAATCGAGTCAATTTTACTCGCGCCTTTATGTTTATCCTTACTCCAGCCATCAAGGAAACGGTATTCTTCCACATCAAGCAGAGTAACATGGATATGTAGATTCTTGTTGGTCAGGTAAGGTTTAATCCGGTAAAGTTCCGGAAAAATAGCGTAGGGACTGCCGCGCTTTGGAGATTTGCGCGGTGCAGTTACTTCTCCGGTCAGCGGATCAATGTAGCGCAAGTATTTCGTATGCGCGACCGGATAGACAATATTTACATCGCACAGCGGCAAAAATGCATCGAGTTTGCGGCGCAGGGTATTGAAATTGCGGGTCTGAATCTCAAAAATTTCCTTTCCCGTATAGGCATCTGCCACGAATCCTGCAAGTTTTTTCTCATGGTGTGTAACATCCGGTGCGTAATAATTTTTCAGAATGGCGTGGATGGTTTTTTCCGCGAGCGTGCCAATCCCCGTGCGTTCTATATTTTTGTGAAGAACGCGGCGGCAGGCCTCTTCAAAACATAAATTTTCCATAGTAAATCTCCATAGGTAGTCAAATAATAAAATATAGTATAATTATAATACCATTTTAAAAGGTTGTAAAGATAAAGCAGGAAAAGAGAGAAAAATTACTTCAGTGATAAATAAAACGATATTGATCATGCAGAGGAGATAAATTTGAATGAAACTTGTAAAAAATATTGTCTTTAGCGTGCAGGAAATAGCGAAAGCTTCAAGGGGGGCTTTGTTTTTCCTGATATTTTTATTGATATTCAATATATTTTTTTCGATCTGTGACATTGTTTATCTGAAAGTTCTGATCGATTATGCTCTTTTGGAAAATTTTTCCTTCCTCTTGCTGCTTTTTGGTCTGTGTATTTATCTCGCGCTGGTTTTCCTTTCAAAGATGGTGACGGGATTATTTTCCCCGCTGCTTGCAAATATTTTGGAGGGAAGGGTGATGGCACGCTCAAATGGTACGCTATACAAAAAAATTCTCTCGATTAGCGCAGTACATTATAATGATACAGAATTTTACAATCAGCTCTCATTGGCGATGAGAGAGAGCGGTATTCGGTATTTTCAGCTTGTAATGCAGATCTTTTCCTTTTTGCAGAGTGCCATTGTGGGGTTTACAGTGTTTAGCATTTACGGCGATCCTGTGATTTTACTTGCCTGCGCGCTTTCCACACTTAATTATATGCTGTATTTTTTTTGGGTAAATAGAAAAAATTATCAGTTTACAAAGCAGGAAGAACCATATGAGAGACTAGTGCATTATTTTAATCATATTTTTTACCGCAGAGAGTATGCGGAGGAGCTTCGCAGCAATAGAGGGATACAATCGCTTTTACTAAAAAAATATGATGGGGAAACAGAAAAGGATATTGAAAGAACTGATAAATATTTACATATATTTATAATTAGAAGCAATCTTATGTCCTGTCTGGACGGTTTGATTTTGTGGGTGGTCGCCGTCTACGTTTCC
>CAJUCG010000019.1:12018-27031 GCA_910585065.1 uncultured Lachnospiraceae bacterium | reverse complement strand
GTGAAAACTTTCAATATCTCGATATGGGTATATTTGTCCATATTTTGAGTAGCAGGACAATTACTATGGTCAAAATCTTATTACCCCCAAAAGTAAATACAATTATCGACCGCCTACAGTCGGCGGGGCATGAAGCGTATGCGGTTGGCGGCTGTGTGCGGGACAGTCTTCTTGGGCGAATCCCCGAGGATTGGGATATCACTACATCCGCAAAACCGCAGGAAGTCAAATCACTCTTTAGCCACACTGTCGACACTGGCATTGCACATGGAACAGTAACTGTTTTATTGGGGCAGGAAGGATTTGAAGTGACCACCTACCGCATTGACGGAGAATATGAGGATATGCGCCATCCAAAACAAGTAAAATTTACCTCGCTGCTCTCCCTTGATCTGGAGCGGCGCGATTTCACCATTAACGCGATGGCTTACAATGATTCCGTCGGCATTGTCGATCTTTTTGGCGGAATACAGGATATGGAGGATCACATAATCCGCTGTGTTGGCTGTGCAAATGACCGCTTTGGCGAAGATGCGCTGCGCATTATGCGCGCGGTGCGCTTCTGCGCGCAATTGGATTTTGAAATTGCACCGGATACCTTGAGGGCAGCAGCCTCCCATGCAGAGGAACTCTCCCATATTTCTGCAGAGCGAATCCGCGTTGAATTAACCAAACTTTTGCTCTCCTCCCATCCAGAACGGCTGCTGACCGCGCAGAAAATTGGTCTTACTGCCATATTCCTGCCGGAATTTGATCGGATGCTTGCAACAACACAGGAAAACCCACATCATATATATAATGTGGGAATGCATACAATTCATGCACTTTCCTACATCACAAAAAAAGAGGCAGTTTCTGAAACTGCGCAGGATAAGCACAATCCCCCGGCACTCTCCAAAAAGGAAGATACCATCCTTCGCTTTGCTCTCCTTTTGCACGACTGCGCCAAACCCGACACCAAATCCATTGATCAGGATGGTCATGCCCATTTTTACGGTCACGATCATCTTGGAGCCATATATTCCGAGGAGATCTTGCGCCGATTAAAATTTGACAATGATACCATCCGAGAAGTTTCTCACCTGATTAAAATGCATGATACACGCTATGCCGATTCTGGAAAAACAGTAAAGATGCGCACAGTGCGCCGCGCAGTAAGCCGTATTGGGAAAGAATCACTTCCCCTTTTATTTCTGCTCCAGGAGGCGGACCTAAATGCTCAAAATCCCGCTCTGCTGCCGGACAAACTGCACCAACTTAGCGAGGCGCGGCGGATGGCGGAGGAAATCCTTGCTAAGGGGGAATGCATCTCTCTAAAAGACCTTGCCGTAAATGGCTCCGATTTAATTGCAGCAGGCTTTCCGCCTGGAAAAAAAATCGGAGAATGTTTAAAAATTTTGCTCGACTATGTGATTGAGTGCCCAGAATACAACAAAAAAGAAATTTTACTTTTGCGCGCGGCAGAACTCGCTGATAAGGAAGATTTCCAAAAAATGTAAATTATGCAAATTTTTCGTTAAGAAAAGAAAAAAACCCTTGCATTCTTTTTCCCGGCTGTTAAAATAATAGACATTAAACAAAAAGAAGCTGCCTGATTTTTTCAGGCTGCTTCTGCTATGGAGGCAGTTATGAAAATTTATGACGAACTTGTTGCCCGCGGCTTAATCGCACAGGTAACGGACGAAAACGAAATTAAAGAGTTGATCAATAATGGAAGGGCAACCTTCTATATTGGATTTGATCCGACGGCGGACTCTCTGCACGTTGGACATTTTATGGCACTCTGCCTGATGAAGCGTCTGCAGATGGCAGGCAATAAGCCCGTGGTTCTTATTGGCGGCGGCACCGGCTACATCGGCGATCCATCCGGGCGCACCGATATGCGCTCGATGATGACACCGGAAACCATACAGCATAACTGTAACTGTTTTAAAAAGCAGATGGAACGCTTTATCGAGTTCGGCGAGGACAAAGCCATTATGGTAAACAATGCTGACTGGCTATTAAAGCTGAACTATATCGATCTGCTGCGCGAGGTTGGCGCGTGCTTTTCCGTCAATAATATGCTGCGTGCCGAGTGCTACAAACAGCGCATGGAAAAGGGTCTTTCTTTCCTCGAATTTAACTATATGATTATGCAGTCCTATGACTTTTATCATCTCTTCCAGCACTATGGCTGCAATATGCAGTTTGGCGGCGATGATCAGTGGTCAAATATGCTTGGCGGCACGGAACTTATCCGCCGCAAACTTGGCAAGGATGCCTATGCAATGACCATCACCCTGCTGATGAACTCCGAGGGCAAAAAGATGGGGAAAACGGCAAAAGGTGCGGTTTGGCTTGATCCGGAAAAGACCAGTCCATTCGAATTTTTCCAGTACTGGCGCAATGTTTCGGATGCGGATGTGCTTAAATGCATTCGGATGCTTACCTTCCTGCCATTAGAGCAAATTGATAAGATGGATACCTGGGAGGGCAGCAAACTTAATGAGGCGAAGGAGATCCTTGCATACGAGCTGACAAAACTGGTACATGGCACCGAGGAGGCAGAGAAAGCAAGAGAAGCCTCCCACGCACTTTTTGCGGGCGGCGGCGATGATTCCAATATGCCGTCCACGCAGATTATGCCGGAGCAATTAACGGATGGTGCGATCGGCATTTTGGATCTTATGGATGCCTGCCATCTTGCCCAAAGCCGCAGTGAAGCGCGCCGCCTAATCAGCCAGGGCGGAGTATTTGCAGATGAGCAGAAGGTGGAATCCATCGAGGTAAAATTTACAACAGAACAGTTAGAAGCTGGAATCCGCCTGCGCAAGGGCAAGAAAGTTTATCACAAGGCATATATAAAATAAAACCTAAAAATATTGATAAGCGTTTCTATCTTTTTATGCGCCTGTAAATCAGTAGAATATATCATTCCAATCACAGGAAACTTCATTGCAGTTTTTCCCCTCTTATATTATTCTGAAAACAAAAAGATAAGAGGGGAAAAATGATGAAAAAGAAAATTTTATACACCGCCGCCTTTGTGCTTGCTTCCTGCCTTAGCTGCTGCGGAAATGATAGGACTGTGGATCAAACCACACCGACACCAAGTCAATCCTTGGATACCGCAACGAGTACCCCAAAGCAGACGGCAACACCGCAGGCAACTACAGCACCGACAGAAACACCGATCCCAACTCCTACCAATACCCCGACTCCCACCCCGGAGATCACCCCGCCACAGGAGGAAGATTCCATGTTTTCCAAAGAAATTGATTATATGGCACTGTTAAAGCGCGCAGACCATCTTGGCACAATCGAGCATATCTCCTACCAAACCAAAGATTACTATGGTGATGGAGAGGAAATTACAAAATATGCTTATGTCTATCTCCCATATGAATATGACGAAACAAAACAGTATGATGTTCTCTACCTAATGCATGGTATTGGCGGCAGCGAACGCGAATGGGGGATGACAAGCGACGATTCAAAAGTCAAAAAAATTATGGACAATCTGATTTTTAACGAGCAGGCAAAACCATTTATTATCGTGACACCGAACGGTCGTTCCAGCTCCGATTTTGCCAATACCAACGCGGATTACAATTCCTTCTACTGCTTTGGTCAGGAACTGCGCAATGACCTGATCCCCTATATTGACACGCACTACGCAACCTATGCGGACTGTGAGCGCGTAGATTCCGAGGAAGCCACACCACCCATTTCCTATGATCTCTCCGCCTCCCGCACACACCGCGCAATGGCAGGACTTTCGATGGGCGGTATGCAGACAATCAATATCGGTATGTGTGAATGTCTCGATTTATTTAGTTGGTTTGGAGCCTTTTCCTCCGCGCCGACCAGCTACCCATCCAGTGAAGTCGCAATGAAACTGACCACTTTCCCGGATGAGAATATTGATTACTTTTATGCAATGTGCGGCACGGAGGACGGAATTGCTTATGCCAGCGCGAGTGGTGCCGTTCGCGGTCTGACCGATATCAGCGATAAACTTGACGATTCAAATTTTCACTGGCAGGAACTGCCGGGAGTACATGATTTTGAGATCTGGTATCTCGGCTTTTACAATTTCGCGAGGATTGTCTTCCAATAATATTTCTATAAAAACAGCGAATCCCATAAAAAGAGATTCGTTGTTTTTAATTTTTAGTTTTTTTAATGGTTTTTTTCTTTTATCCATTCTTCCCCTGTGCTATACTGTTCTCTGCGATATTTTCAAAACAGGAAAATATGGGAAATTTATTCTCGCTTATTTATTACCGAGTAATATCAACGCAGAAAAGAGGTTTTCATGCTTTCTAAAATAATTGTCTATATTATCAGCGGACTGGGCGCAGGAATTGGTACAGGGCTCGCCGGACTTTCTGCCGCTGCCGTTATCTCGCCAATGCTTATCACCTTTCTTGAGTTTGATGCCTATGAAGCGGTCGGTATCGCGCTTGCCTCCGATGTGCTTGCCTCTGGCGTAAGTGCCTATACCTACGGCAAAAACAAACATCTTGATATTAAAAATGGACTGGTTATGCTGGCAAGTGTACTTATTTTTACTCTGATTGGCAGCCGTATTGCCTCCCTTGTTCCAAACAGTACAATGGGCAGCTTTTCTGTATTTATGACCACTTTCCTTGGCATTCGCTTTATTATAAAGCCAGTTATGCAGGCTGGTCAGGCGCAGGAAAATAAAACCCGCCAGCGAAAAATTGTCGAATCCATCCTCTGCGGTGTACTGATTGGCTTTATCTGCGGCTTTATCGGCGCGGGAGGCGGTATGATGCTCCTCTTTGTCCTGACGGGGGTGCTTGGCTACGAACTGAAAATGGCGGTTGGCACAAGTGTATTTATTATGACTTTCACCGCACTGACCGGCGCACTCTCCCATTTTGCCATCGGTGGAAAACCAGACTTAAAGGCGTTGATTGTCTGTGTTCTCGCAACGCTTATCGGCGCGCGTGGCTCCGCGCTCTTTGCCAATAAGGCGACACCGGAAAAACAGAACCGCGTAACAGGGCTTGTCCTTACCGCACTTGGCATTGCAATGATTTTAGTAAAATTTGTTTTTTGACAATCAAAAACTTCCCCTTGTTTTCCTCTCTAAAAAGTGTTATAGTAGAAACCGTGTCCGAAAATTAGATACATCTAAAATTTTTACCGAAACTACATAGGGAGGCATATTATGCTTAAATTCGGAAGAAATGATGCCTGCTGGTGCGGCAGCAAAATCAAATATAAAAATTGTCATGAAAATTTCGACCGTAAGTTAAATTCTATGCGCGGAGCGGGCATTACTATTCCGCCGCATAATCTGATAAAAACTCCGGCACAGATCGAGGCGATCCGCGAGAGTGCAAAGATCAATATCGCCGTACTTGACTATGTTGCATCACGTATTGGCGTTGGGATTACAACGGAGGAGATTGACCACTGGGTCTATGAACAGACGGTAAAATACCACGCGATCCCCGCGCCGTTAAATTTTGAGGGATATCCAAAAAGTGTTTGCACTTCCATCAATGATGTCGTCTGCCACGGCATTCCCTCCCCAAATGTTGTGCTAAAGGAGGGGGATATTGTCAATGTGGACTGCTCCACAAACCTAAACGGCTATTTTTCCGACTCCTCACGAATGTTTTGCATCGGTGAAGTTTCCAGTGAAAAAAAGCGGCTTGTCGATGTTACGGAACAAAGTTTACAGGTTGGATTAAGCCAGGTAAAGCCCTGGGGACTGCTCGGCGATGTCGGGGCAGCAATCAATAATTTCGCAGATCAAAATGGCTATTCCGTTGTGCGCGAAATTGGCGGACACGGGATTGGACTTGAATTTCATGAAGAACCATGGGTCAGCTTTGTCTCAAAATCTGGCACGGGAATGGTGATGGCACCAGGATTCATATTTACTATAGAGCCAATGATCAATATGGGTTCCTGCCATATCCGCACCAATCGAAAAGATGGCTGGACTGTGCGCACCGCGGACGGCAGCCCTTCCGCACAGTGGGAGATTCAGGTGTTAATCACAAATGATGGATATGAAGTTCTATCCTACTAAAATAATTTAAAAACGCCCTATCGTTTTTGGGGCGTTTTTTTTTATGTACAGACCCGCATATAATTTTTTCCTAATTTTCTCTCACCAAATTCTAATCTATTCCCTCTTGCATTCTCTCAATCAATATGATATTATTTTGATATCAAAATAAATCAACCGCAAAAAGTTTTCCCTACATACTAACTGCGGATCATATCGCCGCATATGCGGCAGAAAGAGAGGTCTTTATGACAGAAAAAATTTTGGAGTGCAAAAAGCATGGAATGCGAGCCCTTTTGTTGATCCTGCTGCTCTACGCAGTTGATATCACCATGTTTGTATGCGCCTGTATTAGTATATCTGGCGGAAGAACAAACACAAATCTCGCACTGCTTATCACCAGCATTGTGATCTTCCTTTTTGCATGGATTCCTCTTCTGGGGCTAAAAATCTTAGGTCCACAGGAGGCGATGGTCTTAACCTTGTTCGGTCGGTATATCGGCACAATCAAAGAGAGCGGCTATTACTGGGTAAACCCATTTTGCTCCGGTGTAAACCCCGCATACAAAACAAAGCTTAATCAGAGCGGGGATGTAAATACCACCTTGTCCCCAATTATTTCCAGCAACACAAATGTCGCTGTCAATGTCAACGTCAATTCCCATGCCGATCGCCTATCGCTAAAAATTATGACATTAAATAACAGCCGGCAGAAAATCAATGACTGCCTTGGAAACCCCGTAGAAATCGGCATTGCTGTGACCTGGCGGATCATCGATACCGCAAAGGCGGTATTCAATGTAGAAAATTACAAGGAGTTCCTCTCCTTGCAGTGTGACAGTGCCCTGCGCAATGTTGTCCGCACCTACCCATATGATGTGTCCCCAAATGTGGATACTACCGGCGATGGGATCGCAGACGAGGGAAGTCTGCGCGGCTCTAGTGAGATCGTTGCAAAAAAGATCCGCGATGAAATTCAAAAGCGTGTGGAGGAGGCAGGGATTGAGATTGTGGAAGCACGCATCACCTATCTCGCCTACGCCCCGGAAATTGCCGCTGTTATGCTGCAGCGTCAGCAGGCCTCCGCAATTATCGACGCGAGAAAAATGATTGTGGATGGTGCTGTGGGTATGGTGGAGATGGCACTAGAACGCCTCAATGAAAAAGATGTGGTAAAACTTGACGAGGAGAGAAAGGCAGCGATGGTTTCCAATCTGCTCGTGGTTCTGTGTGGGAACCGCGATGCACAGCCAATTGTAAATTCCGGGAGCCTGTACTGATGGCAGATAATAAAAAGCAGATTCCGCTGCGCCTCTCACCAAAATTGTACGACGCGATCGCTGCCTGGGCGGAGGATGATTTTCGTTCGGTGAACGGTCAGATTGAGTATTTGCTGACGGAATGTGTGCGGCAGAGGAAAAAAAACGGAAAGTATATTCCTGATGAGATCGATGTACCTCCAAAGCTGGACATCAAATAAAATATAAAAAACCGGGGGCTATGGCAAAAAAGTCATAGCCCCCAAATGATCAATTTTTCCCCGCCGCTTTATTTGCCGCAACGACAAGTGCCGCGACTGAACTTTTAATAATATCCTCGTCGATCCCCACACCCCAGAAGACTTTCTCACCGCATAAGATCCCGACAAAAGCGGCTGCCTTGGATGCGGAACCAGTGGAGATCGCTCTCTCCTCATACTCGGTCAATCGGTACTCCATCCCAAAATATGCTTTCAGCGCATTGCTGACCGCGTCAAGCCGTCCATTGCCGGACGCTGCAACCACCTTTTTCTCCTTGCCGCACGCGATTGTTACCTCTGCCGTAATGCCGTTTATCTGCTTAAAATGGCATTCTGGAATATCAAAGATTGGGCGCGGATCTATATAGGTATCTGTAAAAATTTGGTAAATCTCATTCGGAGCAAGCTCCTTATGCCCTATATCCGAAGCTGTCTTTACAAGAATACGTACCTCGTCCCTCATTTTATCTGGCAGTGAAATGCCAAAATTCTGTTTTAAAATAAAGGCGATGCCCCCTTTCCCCGACTGACTGTTAATTCGAATCACATCCGATTCATATTCTCTTCCCAGATCTTTTGGATCAATTGGAAGATAAGGCACCGCCCATTTGCCTGGATGTTCTTCCCTCCACGCCATCCCCTTTGAAATCGCATCCTGATGTGAACCGGAAAATGCAGTAAATACAAGTGCGCCCGCATAAGGGGTGCGCTCGGACACTTTCATTCCGGTCAGATGCTCATAGTTTTCGCGAATTGCCAAAAGATTGGAAAAGTCCAGTTTCGGATCTATGCCGTGGCAGACCAGATTCATCGCAAGCGTCACAATATCTACATTTCCCGTGCGCTCCCCATTGCCAAATAATGTGCCTTCCACGCGGTCAGCTCCTGCTAACACCCCGAACTCCGCATCGCTGATCCCCGTTCCGCGATCATTGTGCGGATGCACGGAGAGTACCACCGCATCGCGGTATTTTATATGTTTGTGCATATACTCAACCTGACTTGCAAAAATATGGGGCATTGCCACCTGCACCGTGGAAGGCAGATTGATAATCGCTTTCCGCTCCTTTGTCGGCTTCCACACGTCAAGCACTGCATTGCAGACCTCTGCGGCATACTCTACCTCAGTCTGCGAAAAGCTCTCCGGGCTATACTCAAAACGAATATCCCCGCCGTCTACCGCCGCCAGTTCACAGAGCAGTTTCGCACCGTCCACCGCCAATGCTTTGATCTCGTCGCGCTCTTTTCGAAATACCTGTTCGCGCTGAATTTTTGAGGTGGAGTTATACAGATGTACAATCACATGGGGCGCGCCTTTTACTGCCTCAAATGTCTTTCTTATAATATGTTCCCTCGCCTGGGTCAGCACCTGGATGGTCACATCCTGCGGGATCATATCGCGCTCAATCAGGGTGCGGATAAAATGATATTCCGTATCGGAAGCCGCCGGAAATCCGACCTCGATCTCCTTAAACCCAACCGCCACCAACATCTGGAAAAACTCAAGCTTTTCCGCAAGTCCCATCGGCTCCACCAGTGCCTGATTGCCGTCGCGCAAATCCACACTGCACCAGAGCGGTGCCTCCTGCACATATTCCTTTCTCACCCAGTCGCAGCATATTTCCTGCGGCATAAAATAGGATCTCTCATACTTTTTTTTGATCTGTTCTGCTCTCATGTTTTAAACCTCCATCCAATTTTTTACATTCTCTTTGTCAGCAGCAAACTTCCAGACGCATCCCTGCGCATAAAAAGAAAACGCCCCTGCGGAATGCTTCTAACACTCCGCAGAGACGCTTATCGCGCGGTACCACTCTGCTTCGCGGGAAAACTCCCGCGCCCTCACAGGCACTATCATGCCCTTCCCCTTTCTACGGCGGGAGATCCGTCCAAACCTACACAGCCAAAGGCCTTTAGTCGGCAGCTCCAAGGCGAGTTCCCCTTCTGCTTCCGGTCATCTCACACCAACCGATGACTCTCTGATTTCCCGCTTCCGGCTACTATTCCTTATCAATGCTTTTGCTCATTTCAAATTTAAAATTTTCATTATTATAACACAGAAATTCGTAAAATGCAAGCAAAAAGATTTGGGATTTTATTCTAGTGCAACACCATTCTCAAGCATTGGAAATTCCCATTTTGCACCGATATTCGATGCTTCCTTATCAAAGACCAATGTATCCCCCACAATGTCAAAGCAGACCGCATACCATCCATCATTCGTTCTCAAATTCAAATGATCCCCGACTATTTCATATGTGCCAATTCCCATATAACTGCTAATTGGAGAGAGGTAAAATCCTCCTGTCCCATCATCCCGAAAAGAAAAATTCGCGCTCTTGTACCAGTAATCCCCTATATTTGTACAATTATATATTTCTCCCTCCCGATCGGGATAAGGAAAAAATGCAAATTCTTTCTCGCTTTGGAGAGATTCCCTCGAGAGAAACTCTTCTACATTTTCAGTGCGGATATCAATCAGATCCTTCCATTCTCCCTCCCCCCTGCCTCTCAAATAAATTCGCAGTGCCCCAGGCTCACTCCTCCAGTCAGCTCCGACAATCCAGAGAGAAAAATTTTTATCAATCTCATAAACCCGCATACCGCGGCTGCCGGGTTCAAAATAAGAGTAATGCTCGAAATCCTTCTCGCTCAGCGCGTCGCCCTTTTTGGCAAGCTGGATCACATCCTCCAATGTCAAACGACGCTGCGCTAGTTTTTTCTCGTCCACCTTTATCCAGCGTTTGTACACCCACAAGTCCTGCTCTTCCTTTTGATATACATACATACCATTTTTATCAAATTTATTTACATAGTATTCGCAGCCGGTTAATCCCGTCCCATTTGCCTGTTCCTCACTTAACTTTCCCGCCAGGTAATAATTAAACGGCAATTTAGACAATGGCAGATATGGATCAATATATGTCGCATCTTCAATAAGCAGCATTGGACGCATCTGTGTCCTTTCCTCCCTTTTCGCGAAAACAAAGATAAGTATGCAAACCGAAGAAAGCAGTACAAAAGCCGGAAGAATATATTTACTTTTTCGCTGAAATTTATTCAAGGACTTCTCCTCCCTTCCACCATCTTGTATCCGTGGAAGCCTCCCCGTCGAATACCAGCGTACCATTTACAATATCAAAAATATATTTATTGTCATCAAAAAAATTACTAAGTTTTAGTTTCTTTCCCTCTATCTCGTATCCGCCATGCCCAATATAGCTGGATAAAGCAGAAAAGACAAGTGTATAACTATGATCGTCGGAAAAGGAAAGTCTTCCCCCAAGCAAATCTCCTCCCTCTAAAAAATATACTTCTTTTAATCCTGCCTCCCTGAAATTGATATGTTTTGGATTTGTCAAAAAACACAGAGCAATCGCAATGCAGGCGGCGAAGGCAGCCGTAACTACCCAGGACATTGGTGCCTTATAGCGAAGCACGTTTTTTACCCGCTCTTTTACTGCGATCTCGCCAAAGGCAAGAGGGCAGATGTGCTTATTTATCCCCGGCATACAAAAGCTGAGCAATGCCTCCGAATAATCTGCCCGCTCCTCTTTTCCAAAATCGCAGATCACATACTCATCACAAGCTAGTTCGATATCCTTACAAAACAATAGATATGCCACCCAGCACAGCGGATGGAACCAGTACAGGCTAAGAAACAGATACCCAAAAATCTTTCTGAGCTGATCGTACCTGGCAATATGCGCCTGTTCGTGCAGAATTACATTGTGCATTATCTTCTCCTCAACAGAAAATGGCAGATAAATGCGCGGGTGCAAAAAACCAAATACAAAGGGCGAAAATACTTCCTCGCTCTGATAAATATTCTCTCGAAGCAGCACAGCCGTCCTTATTCTGCGGCGCAGCCGCAGACAGCTCACAAGCGCGAAGCCAAGCATAAACACCACACCAAAAATCCAGACAACCGCCAGAATCGGAATCAGAACCTGCAAGGGGTTA
This sequence comes from uncultured Lachnospiraceae bacterium, assembly GCA_910585065.1. Classification (GTDB taxonomy): domain Bacteria; phylum Bacillota; class Clostridia; order Lachnospirales; family Lachnospiraceae; genus RGIG4057. The sequence continues at coordinate 15,515 of CAJUCG010000019.1, read as the reverse complement.
ACGGAATCGCCCGGATTTGGCGAAAAACTCTCTGATACGATCGGATTAACTATTGTGTTAAGGATTCCCATTCCCGTATATATCTTTGGTCTTCTCGCATACATAATTTCCGGCGCGATAGTCTGTACACTTGGAATCAGACTAAATACACTCTTTACTGAGACAAGCAGCATCAGCCGCACCCCGACAAGCTCCCAAAAAACCGGGCGCAACCGTTTTGGTATTTTAGAGAGCATTCGAATAAGAATAACAATAAGTATCAGCCATCCCGCAGATATCCCATTATTTACAAATTTCAAAAATATCTCAGTCATCCTCCGCCCCCTTCCGGTACTGGTCAATCATTTTCTGCACCTCATCGATCTCGGCTGTGGAAATCTTTCGGTGCCTTGTAAATGCTGCGACAAAAGCGGGGAGAGAACCCCCAAATTTTTTTTCCACAAATTCATCAATCTCTTCTGCCTGTATCTCATCTTTGGATATCAGGGAAGAAACAATTGTATTCTCGTTTTTTAAAACGCCGCGCTCGGACAGACGTTTTATCACCGTGTAAGTGGTGGTCGGTTTCCAGCCAAGCTGTTCCTTGCAGAGTCTGACCAACTCACTGCTTTTGACTGGCTCATATTCCCATAAGATCAGACAAAAGCGGTATTCACTTTCAAAAATTTTCGGCATTGCATTCTTTCCCCCTCTTCTTTCACATTAAAAAGATTAGATTAAATGAGTTATGTAAACTCTAATAGATTAGAGCTTACATATAGTCTAACCCATTAGAGTTAAAATGTCAAGAGGAAGATAAACCCAGACACAAAAAAAGCAGGAGATAAGCTCTCCTGCTTTTTTGCGCATTTTTAAACCTTTTAGAAGTTTATTACTATAATTCCACCTTCACCCTGTCCAGATGCCAGATATCCCTTACATATTCCTCGATCGTGCGGTCAGAAGTAAATTTGCCGCTCTTTGCAACATTTAAGATTGCAGAGTGCGCCCATCCCGCCTCATTGCGGTACGCCTCCTCCACCTTTTTCTGTGCCTCTGCGTAAGCGCGGAAATCTTTAAGGATAAAATATTGATCTGCCCTCTCATAGCCATTACTCTCCAAAAGTGAATTGTAAAGTTCGCGGAACAATTCAGGATCCTGCGGCGAATAATATCCGTTAATCAACTGGGTCAGCACATTGCGGATATCCAGATCCGTATTGTAAATTTCTTTTGGATTATAGCCTCCATGCTTCTCATAAGTGATTACTTCGTCGGAGGAAAGACCAAAGATAAATGCATTTTCCTTTCCCACTTCCTCGACGATCTCCACATTCGCACCATCCATTGTGCCGAGTGTCAGCGCACCATTTAACATAAACTTCATATTTCCGGTTCCGCTGGCTTCCTTACTTGCAGTAGAAATTTGCTCCGATACATCAGCTGCAGCAAAAATCCATTCAGCATTGGATACCCGATAATTCTCAATAAAGACTACCTTGATCTTGCCATTGATGGACTTGTCATTATTCACTACATCCGCCACGCTGTTGATCAGCTTGATTACCGCTTTTGCACGGCGATAGCCCGCACTCGCCTTGGCACCGAAAATAAAGGTTCTCGGATAAAATTCCATATCCGGCTTCATTTTCAGTTCATTGTACAGATACATAATATGCAGAATATTTAATAACTGACGCTTGTACTCGTGCAGACGTTTTACCTGAACGTCAAAAATTGAGCGCGGATCTACTTCCACATTATTATGCTCCTTGATATATGCTGCCAGCCGTACTTTATTCTGATATTTGATATTCATAAATTCTCTCTGACATTTCTCATCGTCCGCATATACAGAAAGCTTATCAATATGAGGCAGATTTGTAATCCAATCAGAACCTATCTTATCCGTCACCCAACTTGCAAGCAGCGGGTTGCCGTGCAGCAGGAAACGCCTCTGCGTGATGCCGTTCGTCTTATTGTTGAATTTCTCCGGCCAAAGTTCATAAAAATCACGCAGCTGCTCATTCTTTAAAATCTCTGTGTGCAGCTTTGCTACACCGTTGACGGAGAAACTTGCCACAATTGCAAGATGTGCCATCTTTACCTGCCCGTCATAAACGATCGCCATCTTCTCAATCTTACGGTAATCATTTGGATATTTTGCCTGAATCTGAAGAATAAAGCGGCGGTTAATCTCCTCCACAATCTGATAGATGCGCGGCAGCAGGCGGGAGAACAGCTCCAACGGCCATTTTTCCAGTGCCTCGGACATAATGGTATGGTTTGTGTACGCGCAGGATTTTGTTGTGACCGCCCACGCCTCATCCCAGGTCAAATAATAATCATCCATCAAAATACGCATCAGCTCCGCGACAGTAAGCGTCGGATGTGTATCATTCATCTGGAAGCATACCTTCTCGTAAAGCTTTTTCACATCATCATGCTTTTCCATATATTTTTCTACCGCGCGCTGGATGCTGGCAGAAACAAAGAAATACTGCTGTTTTAAGCGCAGTTCCTTGCCCGCATAATGATTGTCGTTTGGATAAAGAACCTCACAGATTGTTCTGGCAAGATTCTCCTGCTCTAATGCTTTCTGATAGTTTCCTTTATCAAAGGAATCGAGGTTGAAAGTGTTGATTGCCTCCGCGTCCCAGATACGCAGCGAATTAACCACATTATTGCCATATCCAAGTACTGGAATATCATACGGAACCGCCATAACCGACTGATAATTCTCCTGGATAAAGCGTTCCCTTCCATTCTCATCGCGCATCATGCGCACATAACCTCCAAATTTTACTTCCTTGGCATATTCTGCACGCTTCATCTCAAAAGGATTGCCGTTCTTTAACCAGTTGTCCGGCACCTCCATCTGAAATCCGTTCTCAATCTTCTGCTCAAACATCCCATATTTGTAGCGTATACCACAGCCGTAAGCCGGGTAGCCGAACGTGGAGAGCGAGTCGAGGAAACAGGCAGCAAGACGACCCAAACCGCCGTTTCCAAGCCCTGCATCCGGCTCCTCATTCTCAATCACATTCAAATCAAGTCCCAATTCCTCTAACGCTTCGCGAATCTGCTTGTCCGCGCCAAGGTTGATCACATTGTTTCCGAGTGCGCGCCCCATCAAAAATTCCATCGAAAGATAGTAGACGGTCTTTGCATCCTGTTCCTCATACTTTTTGTGCGTCGCAATCCACATATCAACAATGTAGTCCTTGGTCGCATAGGCTACCGCCTGAAAAATCTGCTGCCCAGTTGCCTCGTCGATATCCTTGCGAAACAATGCGCGCAGATTCGATTTCACGTCCTTCTTAAATTCTTCCTTATTAATTTCCATTGGTCGATCCTCCTATTTTTAGTTCCGCAGACTCCCTGCACAGCACCCCTTTCTTAAAAGAAATTTTCTTCGCTTCGCTCTTAAAATTCCTTTCGGTGCTGTTTCGGAATTCTGCTGATTTTTAGTTCCGCAGACTCCCTGCACAGCACCCCTTTCTTAAAAGAAATTTTCT
>CAJUCG010000019.1:0-11918 GCA_910585065.1 uncultured Lachnospiraceae bacterium | reverse complement strand
TCGCTTCGCTCTTAAAATTCCTTTCGGTGCTGCTTCGGGATTCTGCTGATTTTTAGTTTTTAAATTTTCTTAACGGCAAAGGTGACATCCTTTCCGTTTAGATTCCAATTTTTTACAAATCCTTCCGGTGTTCCGTAAACAATCTCATCCGCCAAAACTACGCGTTTAAGTTCCGCTTCATTCTTCCTCATCATCTCTTTTACTTCAGCGTCCCCCTCCGCGTAGACCTGGATGCGATCCATCACTTCAAACCCTGCTTCCTTGCGCATGGTCTGCAATTTGCTGATCACCTCGCGCACATAGCCCTCTTCAATTAGTTCCTCTGTCAGGTTTGTGTCAAGTACCACCGCGTAAGCACCGCTTTCCTCCGTGACATAGCCGCCCTTTTTGCTTGTCTCAATCAACAGATCTTCCTTCGCAATCTGCTCCTCCACGCCATTCACATTAAGCGTAAGTGCCCCGGATTCCGAAATCATTGCCATTGCCGCAGTACCGTCCAGATTTGCAAGGGTTTCCTTTAAGGCATTTAAGCGGCTGCCAAAACGCTTTCCAAGGGTCTTTAACTGCGGTTTGAAGGTGTAGGAGATAAATTGATCAAGCTGATGGGTAAAGACAATCTCCTTTACATTCAGTTCATCCAGGATAATCTCCGTGTAAAAATCAGACATTCCTTCGCGCTCGCACCCGGAGGCATCCGTCCACCGCAGATCGGTCTTTACATACATGCGGGCAAGAGGTTGTCTCTGCTTGCAGTTTGCCGTATTGCGGCATGCGCGACCGAGTACGACAATATTTAATACCGCCTCCATATCCTTTTCCAGTTCCCCATCGATCCACGCTTCATCTGCCTTAGGGAAATCGCAAAGATGCACACTCTCCGGCGCGGTCTTGTCAATGCTTCGCACAAGATTTAAGTAGATGGACTCCGCCATAAAAGGGATCATTGGGGCAGCCGCCTTGGCGATTGTGACAAGTGCGGTATAGAGCGTCATATAGGCATTGATTTTATCCTGCTCCATCCCCTTTGCCCAGAAGCGTTCGCGCCCGCGGCGCACATACCAGTTGCTCATCTCATCCACAAAATCCTGCAATGCCCTTGCCGTTTCCGGAATTCGATAATTTGCGAGATTCTCGTCCACCGTTTTCACGGTCGAGGAAAGCCTTGAAAGCAGCCATTTATCCATTACAGTAAGCGTTTCAACATCAAGAGTATACTTTGTTGCATCAAAATTATCAATATTCGCGTAAAGAACAAAAAACGCATAGGTATTCCAGAGCGTCCCCATAAATTTGCGCTGTCCCTCAACTACCGCCTTATCGTGGAAACGGTTTGGCAGCCACGGTGCGGAATTGATATAGAAGTACCAGCGGATCGCGTCCGCACCGTATTTTTCCAAAGCTTCGAACGGATCGACGGCATTGCCCTTGCTCTTGCTCATTTTCTGACCATTCTCGTCCTGTACATGACCTAAAACGATAACATTCTCATAAGGTGCTTTATTAAATAAAAGTGTTGAAATTGCCATCAGCGAATGGAACCATCCACGCGTCTGATCCACTGCCTCAGAGATAAATTTCGCCGGAAATTGCTGCTCAAACAATTCTTTGTTCTCAAATGGATAGTGGTGCTGTGCAAACGGCATTGCACCGGAATCAAACCAGCAGTCGATCACCTCCGGCACACGCTTCATCACGCCGCCACATTTTGGACATTTTAATGTGATCGCGTCAATATAAGGGCGATGGAATTCGACTGTCTTCGCCTCCTCCATCCCGCTCATCTCACAGAGTTCCTCTCTGCTTCCAACACAGTGCTGATGCCCGCAGGAACATTCCCAGATATTGAGCGGCGTGCCCCAGTAGCGGTTGCGCGAGATCGCCCAGTCCTGAATATTTTCCAGCCAGTTTCCAAAACGCCCCTTGCCGATGGACTCCGGAATCCAGTTGACGGTATTGTTATTTCGCAAAAGATCGTCGCGCACCGCAGTTTCGCGGATATACCAGGATTCTCTCGCGTAATAGATAAGCGGCGTATCGCATCGCCAGCAATGCGGATAGCTGTGTTCAAATTTCGGCGCGTCAAAAAGTTTTCCATCTTTTTCCAAATCTTTAAGAATCAGCGGATCAGCTTTTTTTACAAACATCCCTGCGTAGGCGGTTTCCTCTGTCATCTCACCCTTGCCATTTACAAGCTGCACAAATGGAAGATCATAGATCCGCCCAACTTTCGCATCATCCTCACCGAACGCCGGCGCGATATGGACAACACCCGTACCATCCGTCAGCGTGACATAGCCGTCACAGGTAATATAATATGCCTTTTTACCCTGCTGCTTACAAAGCTCAACCGCACAGTCAAAGAGCGGCTCGTACTCCTTATACTCAAGTTCCCTCCCGGTATAGCGGGCAAGGATCTCATAGGCGGATGTCTTTACATTTCCAGTTTCTTCTATATCCGACGCTTCCGCCTTTGGCGCGAGTTTTCCAAGTACCGTATCAAGCAGTGCTTCCGCCATATAATAAGTATATCCATCCGCCGCCTTTACTTTCGCATAATTTTCATCCGGGTTGACACAGAGGGCAACATTGCTTGGCAGTGTCCACGGCGTTGTTGTCCAGACAAGGATATAGGCATCCTCATCCTTCATTTTAAAGCGTGCAATAGCGGAACGTTCCTTTACCTCCTTGTAGCCCTGTGCTACCTCGGCACTTGAGAGAGGTGTACCGCAGCGCGGACAGTAGGGAACAATCTTAAATCCCTTGTAGAGCAGACCCTTATCCCAGATCTGGCGCAGTGCCCACCACTCGGATTCAATATAATCATCATGGTAGGTCACATACGGCTCGTCCATATCCGCCCAAAAGCCGACTGTACCGGAAAAATCCTCCCACATCCCCTTGTATTTCCAAACGCTCTCCTTGCATTTTTTGATAAACGGCTCCAGACCATAAGCCTCAATCTGATCCTTGCCGTCAAGCCCCAAGAGCTTTTCAACCTCGATCTCTACCGGAAGACCATGTGTATCCCAGCCCGCCTTGCGCGGCACAAAGGAACCCTTCATTGTGTGATAGCGCGGAATCATATCCTTAATTACGCGCGTGAGTACATGGCCAATATGCGGTTTGCCGTTCGCCGTCGGCGGTCCGTCATAGAAAGTGTAGGTTTCCCCCTGCTTTCTGGCTTCCATACTCTTCTGAAAGATCTTGTTCTCATTCCAGAATTTCAGAACTTCTTTTTCCCGACTCACAAAATTCATGTCGGTTGATACCTTTTCATACATACTTTATACCTCTTTTCTGCATTATCACGGGCAGCCCGAATCGCATTGATTGTCTATGGACAGCGCGTATTGGATAGATAATCCGTCAGCCAGTCCAGATACCGATAATAGTGAAATATCCCTTCCTTCGCCATCTCCTTTAGCTCTGCAACGGACACCCACTTAACGTCGGAAACCTCCTCCTTTTGCAGTGTCAGTTCCGCAACGCTCACATCAGTATGTACAATCCAGATGGTATTATAACTGTCAATGCGCTTAAATGCGGCAACCATTTCCGAATTCTCCTTTGTCGCACAAAGTCCAAGCTCCTCTTTTAACTCTCTCTGACATGCCTGCCATGCATCCTCGCCCATCACGGCTGATCCACCGGTTGCCGCCCAGATTCCCGGCAGCAGTTTCAGATCGGGATTTCTCTTTTGAATCAGCACCTGCCCCTGCGAATTCACCGGGTAAATTGCCACAACCAGGTGATACTCCCCAGGCGGCAGCGGATTTCCCCGCTCATGTATCCTGCCCGTCTTCTGAAAACAATGGTCATATACGTCCCAAAGTTCCATTCATCGCTCCTTTCTTGTCCCCCTATGTACAAAGCACATACCCCTGCGCAACAAGCATTCGCCCGCCTCGTCCGTTTTTCTCCAAATACCCGTGTGGATAAAAAATACCCTTATCCAAACAGGACAAGGGCATAATTCGCTTCAAACCACCTATTTTTCATGTACGCGGCAGGAAATCTCCCACTTTTATACATTATCCGTATAACGGCGGATACCGGCACGGCTTACTGGCGTTCAGCCACACAGCTTGGAAGTGATCTTCAATGCCAGGTACTTGCTGCCGGCTCACACCCTCCCGGCTCGCTGTGCGTTTTCTCTGACATCTACTGTCTTCGTCAAGGCTCTTTTCTTTTTTCTGTAGCCCTATCATAGTATAGAATACCTGGTTTGTCAAGGGCATAGATCCAAGTTTTTTTAAATTTTCAATCCCTCTTTTAACTCTCTATGATATAACAAATACCACAAACATACCGGCACCATAAACAGCACCGCCGCCGGGTAGAGTACCTCCCCTTCATACTTTTCGGTCTGGCTAAAGAAAATCGATAAATTGCGCTTGGAATCCTCATTGAGATATAAAAGCGGCTGCTCTAATAAATTCCAGTTCTCTGCAAACAAAAACAATGCCACGGCACAGATACACACCTTTAGCTGCGGCAGTACACAATGCCATAAAATCCGAAGGCAGGAACTGGTTTCTAGGCGGGCTGCCTCAATCGCCTCCGTCTCGCTGCCGTCCATATACTGCCGCATTACCACCACGCCAAGCGGCGAGAAAATCAACGGCAATATTACTGCTGCCCTTGTATTTAAAAGTCCGAGATCGCGCAGCCCAATATAATTGGGCAGGATCATCACCTGAAGCGGCATCATCATCAAGACAATATATAGCACATAGACCAAACGCTTTCCCGGAAATTTTGCGAAACAAAATGCAAATGCCGCAGGTACTGCAATCAAGACAGCACCCGCTGTAATTGTCACCGCGTACAATACGGAATTCCAGAACATCTTGTAAAACGGGAAACAATTTAGCAGTAACTCCCGATAACCCACAAGCGATACATCTCCGTTTACGTACAAAGAGCGAAGTATTGTCAATACTACAGGTACTAAAAAGACTATGGATGCCGCACAAAGAAGTATTAACAACACAAAATTTTTCTTTTTCTCCATTCTCCTATTCCCCCAATTTCCCTCAAAATTTATTCTATTTCCCCTGTATTTCCTCCACAATATAAACTTCACTCCCGTCCACCACATTATCCAAGCCGCCGACAATTATCGGTTCGCCGGATCCTATCCCGTTTTTTATCTGATAATACTCCTCGTTCTCAAGACCCAGCTCCAAATCATTCACCCGCCTTGCAATCGTGCGGTACTCGTCATTGACCATCACATGGCTTACTTTATACAATTCCCCCTCCCGATACCATTCTTTTGGAAAGGCGGCACCAAATGATTGATTTCCCTCCTCGTCAATAAACAATTCATACTCTAAATTTAGTACCTTGACATGGGGCAATTTTGCTTCGTGCAGTGCCCTTGCTGTGCAGGTCATAAAAAACATCCCCGCATAGAATAAAACAGAAAAGATCAATACAATTCTTTTTTTCACCATCGTCCCCCTTGACATTGATTAAGTAATATAATTATAAACTTATTTTAATTTTTTTGCAATAGTTTGTCAGATCAATTGAGCAGAAAAAAATTTTTCTCTCCTGCTTGTTGCACCGCCGATGTAATTCCTCTGTATCAGCGTGCGCATAAAAAAAGACAGGAATAAAATCCCTGTCTTTTTTTCTAATTTGTTCTGCCCGAAATTCGGGCTGTATGCCGCAGAGTTCTCCCTACATCTTCCTCCTTGGTTCTCTTCCTCTTTGAATCGTACATTTTTTTAGTTGCCATTCCTCCCCGGATATGCCGCTCAGACTTGTTTCGGTCGAGTACCTCCCGCGCCTGTTCTGCAAGTGCCTGGTTGATCTCCCCAAGCCGATCGGTAATATCCTTATGTACTGTAGATTTTGAAATTCCAAATGCTTTCGCAGCCTGACGCACCGTCGCATTCTTATCGACAATATATTCCGCTACTGTAACCGCCCGCTCTTCAATCTGCTGATGTTTTGCTGCGGAAAGATATCCGGCAGCAAATTTGGGCTGCCCTCTGGTGATGGTTTTCATAACATCCACCCTGCGATACTTTTTATATAATCTATGCAGGGGATACGCAGAACATACCTAAAACTTGTATCCGTGCAGCAATCTTATGAAAATTTAGCAGCCTTTTTATACGACAAGTATTTTTGCGCATTTATCTGATAAAATTTGTTCGATTCTCCCTCTCCGCACAGGGCAGGGCAATTCCCTTCCCTCTTCCGGCTTCAAAACATTTTAGCATCCATGCCATATTGCGCGCAAGATTGCGCATTGTCTGCATCCCTTCCAAATCAAGCACTGCCTCCTTGCCATTTCTGCCATACACCATATTCCAGTAAGTCGAACTGACCACTGGCATCTGCGAAATGCCAAAATACTTGTCAAGTACCTCAAGAGAACTGCTCGTTCCCCCACGCCTGGCCACTGCCACGGAGGCACCCGGCTTAAATGCAAAACTCTTGCCGCTGCTGTAAAATACCCGATCCAAAAAGGACAGAACCCGTCCGCTTGGATGTGCATAGTACACCGGGGTTCCAAAAACAAAGCCATCTGCCTGCTTTGCCTTTGCCACAAACTCGTTCACGCTGTCATCGGTAAATATACATCCCTTCTCGCCGCACTGTCCACAGCCAATACAATCACGCACCGGCGCGCCGCCCATCTGAAAAATCTCATATGAGATCCCTTCCTGCTCCAGTGTCCTTCCAATTTCTGTAAGTGCCGTAAAAGTCGTGCCATTTGCATTCGCGCTTCCATTTAACATTAATACTTTCATCGTTCTATCTCTTTCCTACAATATTGTTTTCAGTATATTCTTAAACCACAAAACTATTGCAAATATTTTAGCATCCCCACCACCCAAAGTCAACCGCTATCCGCAGACCGGACAGAAACAGTTATCTTCTTTGTTTTTTTCAAAATCTTAATGCAAATATAAATCTTATATGGTATAATATCGAGAGATATTATACCCGCGGGTGCAAAATTAAAGGGCGCACCCACAGAAAGAGGCAACCTGTGAAATATTCAAAAACAGAAAATAAAGGTCTGAAAATCATTATTGTCGGCTGTGGCAAAGTTGGCGCGGCTCTGACCGAACAACTATGCAAAGAGGGACACGCAATCACCCTGATTGACAAAAAGCCATACAAAATGCAGGCACTTGAGGGGCTTTATGATGTCCTTACCATCACCGGAAACGGAGCCAGCTACAATGTCTTAAAGGAGGCGGGGATCGAGGAGACCGATCTTATTATTGCCGTGACCAACTCGGACGAGCTAAATCTTTTATGCTGCACCATTGCCACACAGGTCGGCAATTGCGCCGCCATCGCTAGGGTGCGCACGCCGGAGTACAGCGCGGAAGTCGAGTATCTTCGCGGCAAACTAGGGCTTGCCATGATCATTAACCCGGAACTTGAAACTGCCAGGGAAGCCGCGCGCATCCTCTCCCTCCCAACCGCCCTTGAAGTCAATTCCTTCGCGCAGGGCAAGGCGGAGATGGCGAAATTCCGCATCCAGGAAGGCAGTATCTTAGACGGCATGACCATTATGAATCTGAGCAGAAAAATCATTACAGCTCGCGATAAAAAAGCAAATATCGTCGTCTGCGCGATCGAGCGTGACGGCGAAGTTTATATTCCTTCCGGAAATTTCGAGATGAGGGCGGGTGATACGATCTCCTTTGTCGCCTCCAGCAAAAATACAAGGCTTTTTATGGAAGCTATCGGCATGAAATCCGGGCGCGTCAAAAATACTATGATTATCGGGGGCGGACGGGCGGCATACTACCTTGCTATCTGTCTGCTGGCTGCGGGGATCGAGGTGAAAATTATCGAAAATAACCCTGCGCGCTGTGAGGAATTAAGCGTCCTTTTGCCAAAAGCCGTCATTATCAACGGCGACGGCACCAACGAGGAACTATTAAAAGAGGAGGGAATCGAATATACGGAATCTTTTGTTCCCCTCACTGGAATTGACGAGGAAAATATTTTGCTGACCCTCTATGCAAAACAGGCCTCAAATGCAAAAATCATCACAAAAATCAACCGCATCACCTTCAAGGACGTGATTAGCGAACTTGACCTTGGCAGCGTTGTCTACCCGCGCTATATCACCGCCGAAGCCATTATTGCCTATGTGCGCGCAAAGACAAACTCGAAGGACAGCGACAAAATTGAAACGCTCTACCATATGTTCGATTCCCGCGTGGAGGCAATCGAATTCCGCGTGGAAAACGATTCCGCTGTCACCAATATCGCATTCAAGGATCTGGCTCTTAAAAAACACCTGCTGATCTCCTTTATCAATCGCAGGGGCAGAATTATTATTCCAACCGGTCAGGATTGTATCCATGTAGGCGACACCGTAATGATTGTCACTACACACACTGGATTTAACAATATTCTGGATATACTGGAAGCATAATTGCAATATCAGGTTTTCGCTGACCGCAGAAATTTCTGCGGCTTACAGAAAATCTCGCAGGAAAGGAACAGAATTTCGTATGAACCGCTCAATGATACGCTATGTCTTAGGACATGTTTTAAAAATTGAAGGTGCCCTCTTGCTCCTCCCATGCCTTATCGCCGTATTTTACCGCGAAAAAGAGGGGCTGTATTACCTGGCTGTCGCCGCAATCTGCCTACTTTTGGGCTATCTGATGACGCACAAAAAACCAAAAAGCAATGTATTTTATATGAAGGAAGGCTGCGTTGCCACCACATTAAGTTGGGTCGCACTCAGCTTTTTTGGCTGCCTGCCGTTTTGGTTTTCCCGCGAGATCCCATCATTTACCGACGCGCTCTTTGAAACCATCTCCGGCTTTACCACCACCGGGGCAAGTATCCTCTCCGATGTGGAGGCACTCTCGCACGCCGCGCTTCTCTGGCGCAGTTTTACCCACTGGATCGGCGGTATGGGGGTACTTGTCTTCCTGCTTGCCATTATTCCCATGAGCGGCGGCTCACATATCAACCTGATGCGCGCCGAAAGCCCCGGTCCGTCCGTCGGCAAACTGGTGCCCAAAATTAAATCCTCTGCGCGCATCCTGTACATGATTTATTTAGGGATGACCGTGCTTGAATTTATCTTATTATTAGCCGGAAAAATGCCGATCTTTGACGCATTATGTACAAGCTTTGGCACGGCGGGCACTGGCGGCTTCGGTATTAAAAATGATAGTTTTGGCACTTATTCGCCGTACCTGCAATGGGTGGTAACAATTTTTATGATCCTGTTCGGCGTTAATTTTAATGCATACTATTTTATCTTGTTCCGCCAGATAAAGCGCGCGCTGCATATGGAGGAAGTGCGCTATTATTTTCTCGTTATCCTTGCTTCGACTGCAATTATTTTTGTCAGCCTTTTGCAGGATGCAATGCATATAGCGGACGCACTGCGCCACTCCGCATTTCAGGTTGCTTCGATTATTACCACCACCGGATTTTCCACAGCGGACTTTGATCTCTGGTCACAGACCTCTAAGACAGTGCTGGTATTGTTAATGTTTATCGGAGCCTGTGCGGGAAGCACCGGGGGCGGCATCAAAGTTTCGCGCATTGTCATTCTTTTAAAAACAGTAAAGAAGGAATTAAATTCCTATCTTCATCCAAAGATTATAAAGAAAATCAATTTCGAAGAGAAACCTGTGGAACATGAAGTCGTGCGCGCTGTAAATGTATATTTCATTACATTTTTACTTTTATTTTCTGGTTCCGTCTTCTTAGTCTCCTTAGAAGGGCGGGATCTGGTCACAAATTTTACGGCGGTTGCTGCCACAATCAACAATATTGGTCCCGGACTCGCGCTTGTTGGTCCAACGCAAAACTTCGGGCTTTTTAATCCGTTCAGCAAATATGTGCTGATGTTTGATATGCTGGCTGGAAGACTCGAATTATTCCCGCTGTTGATTTTATTCCATCCAGGGATTTTAAGGGAATTTTTTCCAAAGAAAGTAAAACGGGTGGGGAAGATAGGAAAAAAGACAAGGCTACAATCAAAATAAAAAATCTTTTAAGGCTAACGATATGAAGCATAATTTTGCCCGCGATCTATTCCTTTGTTAGTCGCATTAAAACCAATATTTATCATGATTTATGAATTAATTTTACAAAACTGAATTTATAAGTTCTATAACAAATTTATATATTTCTTATTATGAACACAGGAAAGGCATATGCGGTGCATATGTCTTTCCTTTATCCAGAAATTTACAGATAATATCTGATATCTTTCGTATCATGATAATAACTCTTCAAAACACCATCCTCCCCACCTAAATAGGCTTAACTCACCCTCTCTTTTTAGCAAAAAAACGGCGAATCTTCTGGACGCTCCATATAATCCAACCATTGCCGCGGAAACTCCTCCACATAAAGAGAAACCATTCCGCCCACAATGGCACATATTGTATCTCTATCTCCCAGAGCGGAAACTGCCACCCACAATGCTTCTTCAATGGAATTATAATAATGCACAGCACACCAAAGACAAAACGGAACCGTATCCTGCGCAGTCAGCATCATTCCATTCCCAAGCACAGAAACTACAAAATCTATACTGCTTTCCTTTTTGATAGAAACCGCAGACAATATTTTATGTTTTGTGTCGCTTTCCGGCAATGTATCTGCGATATCCCGCAAAAAAATTTCTCCCTCTCCACGATAGCACCCTCTCTTTTTATTCAAAAATAGAGCCGCCGCTACAGCAACTGCCATTGCGCCTACAATTCCTTCAAGATGTGCATGTGTGACCTCAGCAGATGCCTTCGCATGATACAAAACTTTATCCATATCATCCGCAAAATAGGCGCCTATAGGTGCAGCACGCATTGCGCCGCCATTTCCCATGGAGCCCATTCCATCAAATGCTTCCCCTGCAACTTCCCGCCAATCCCTCCCTTCCCCGATACTCTGCAAAATAGAATGCGCCGTTCCCCCATATCCCCGATGCCAGTCCAACGCATAGTTTTTTGCAAAGATCTTAGCTAATTCATCCTGATCCACTTTCTCATATCTTTCAAGGATTTGATAAATCCCTATCGCCATCACCGTGTCATCCGTGAAAAACCATGGCTCATTCAAAATCTCCCGATCCTTTATCCTTTGGCGAGCTATCTCGTCGGGTACAAAAAAGGTCTGCCCGAAACAATCCCCTAATGCAATACCATCCAATGCGCGTTTTGCATATTTTATTCTATCTTTTAATTCCATTTCTAAATATCTCCGTTCAAATATAGTCGAGAAAATATCTTATAAGCAATCGTTGGATTCATAAAAATCCCCTCCTACATTACAATTGTTTCAACAATTGCTCCATGTTATCCCTGTGCGGAATAATAATTTCTATATCTACCTCCGGATGAAGATTAACATATGCAGTAAGCATATCCATTAAATTATCCTTGGACTTCATATAATCATCAATAATTATTTCATCACTGAATCCAAGACGTTTCAAAATAAGCGCGGATACCACACCGGTGCGATCCTTACCCGCCGTACAAAAATACATTACCTTGGATTCTGCATTTATAATTGTATCAATAATATCCTTCATTTTATCATCGATCATCCGCTGATATACGATATGAAGATGGTCAAGTGATTTTGGTGTATCCCCACCACCCGTAACGGGAAGATGAAAATAATGAAATCCTTCTATCTCTTTAAGACAGCATGGCTTTTTAATAGTTTCCTCATTTGATCTCAAGTCCACAATTGTAATTATATCATTGTCCAATAACCACCTAATTTCCTCATCCGTCAAATTTTCCGGAAAGTCACTTCTGAAATACCGATTTGTACCTGTCGGCAGCACACGAGTATTTCTTGTCGATTTCAATAACGAACCCATATAAATAACTCCCTCACAAATATTGATTTTTTGATTATACCACTACCTAGTTTCACTTTGTCCATTT
>CAJUCG010000018.1 GCA_910585065.1 uncultured Lachnospiraceae bacterium | reverse complement strand
GCGGGCGCGTAGTAATTGAGACGGATGGGAAACTGATGACCGGGCGGGATGTTTTGGTGGCAGCACTCCTTGGCGCGGAGGAATTCGGTTTTGCAACTGCACCGCTGGTAACCATGGGCTGTGTGATGATGCGTGTCTGCAATTTGGATACCTGTCCGGTCGGTGTGGCAACACAGAACCCGGAACTTAGGGCGCGGTTTAAGGGGAAGCCGGAGTATGTGGAGAACTTTATGCGCTTTGTAGCAGAGGAACTGCGCGAATACATGGCGAGACTTGGGGTGCGCACGGTTAATGAGCTGGTGGGACGCACAGATTTATTGCGCGTTTCGGATACAGGAGGAGAGAAGAATGCACGTATTGATTTAAGCGCGATCTTAGATAATCCATATGCGCAGGAGGGGAGGGCATATTGTTTTGATCCAAAACAAGTCTATGATTTTGCACTGGAAAAAACTGTGGATGAGCGTGTGCTGTTAAAGAAGCTAAAACCGGCGATGGAGCAGGGAAAATCAGCGACGGTCGCGGTAAAGCTGACCAATATTGACCGCACATTTGGCACAATTACGGGCTCGGAGATCACAAGGCGTTTTGATGATGCACTTGCGGAAGATACCTATGTGATTGAGTGCAGTGGTGCAGGCGGACAGAGTTTTGGCGCGTTTATTCCAAAGGGAATGACCATCAAGCTTTTCGGCGACAGCAATGACTATTTCGGCAAGGGACTTTCCGGCGGCAAGCTGGTTGTCCGTCCACCAAAAGGTGCCGCGTTCTCGGCGGAGGAAAATGTGATTATTGGCAATGTGGCACTCTACGGAGCAACAAGCGGAAAGGCATTTATCGCAGGGCTTGCGGGTGAGCGTTTCTGCGTGCGCAATTCCGGCGCGACGGCGGTAGTCGAGGGCGTTGGTGATCATGGCTGTGAATATATGACGGGCGGGCGCGTCGTTGTGTTGGGAAATGTTGGAAAAAACTTTGCGGCGGGCATGAGTGGAGGCATTGCTTATGTGCTGGATGAGGACTCCAGCTTGTATAAAAAGATCAATAAATCTCTGGTTTCATTTGAGGCTGTGACAGAAAAATATGATGTGATGGAACTAAAGGATATGATTGCGGAGCATACTATGTGTACAGGTTCAAGGCGAGCGGCGGAGATCCTGGAGAATTTTATGGAATATCTTCCGAAATTTAAGAAGATTATCCCCCACGATTACCGCAGGATGCTGATGACAATTTATCAGATGGAGGAGAAGGGATTGAGCAATGAGCAGGCGCAGATTGAGGCATTCTATGCAAACAGTGTAAAAGGATGCAATGGCTGATCCGCGCAGGGTGGCTTTTTGGCAAAATATATTGATTGATGGCTAGGAAAGGGGAGGATTGCTGTGGGTAAACCGACGGGATTTTTGGAATATGAGAGAAAGGACAGTGCGGCAGCTGCGCCAAAGGAGCGCGTCAAAAATTTTGATGAGTTCCATATACAGCTGCCGGAAGCTGAGAGGA
This sequence comes from uncultured Lachnospiraceae bacterium, assembly GCA_910585065.1. Lineage (GTDB taxonomy): Bacteria > Bacillota > Clostridia > Lachnospirales > Lachnospiraceae > RGIG4057. The sequence goes on along the minus strand of CAJUCG010000018.1, from coordinate 25,544 downwards.
GGGAGCAGGCGGCGCGGTGCATGGACTGCGGGGTGCCATTCTGTCAGTCGGGAATGACAATTGCAGGGATGACTTCGGGCTGCCCGCTTGGTAATTTAGTGCCGGAGTGGAATGATCTGCTTTACAGTGGAAATATGCGCCATGCGTTAAACCGTCTGTTAAAGACGAACAATTTTCCGGAATTTACTTCAAGAGTCTGCCCGGCACTCTGCGAGGCAGCTTGCACCTGCAATTTGGGCGGCGCGCCGGTGGCGGTAAAAGAGAATGAGCGGGGGATTATTGAATATGGATACGAACAGGGCTATATTACTGCAAATCTGCCAAAGGTGCGCACCGGAAAGCGTGTGGCGATCATTGGTTCAGGACCAAGTGGTCTTGCGGCAGCAGATCAGCTTAATAAGCGCGGGCATAACGTGACTGTTTTTGAGCGGGATGACCGTGTGGGCGGGCTTTTGATGTATGGGATTCCAAATATGAAATTGGAAAAACAGGTTGTGGAGCGCAAAGTGGAATTGATGCGCAGGGAAGGGGTTGAATTTAAGACGGGTGTGGAAGTGGGGAAGGATGCGAAAGCAGCAAAAAAGATGCTTTCGGACTGCGATGCCATTGTCCTTGCCTGCGGAGCAGCTAACCCGCGCGATATCAAAGCACCCGGACGGGATGCACAGGGGATTTATTTTGCGGTTGATTATCTGAGATCCGTGACAAAAAGTTTGCTGGACTCTAATTTCGCGGACAAGAAATATATTGATGCAAAGGGGAAGAATGTGCTGATTATCGGCGGCGGAGATACGGGCAACGACTGCGTTGGCACGGCGATCCGGCAGGGTGCGAAATCTGTGATGCAGCTTGAGATGATGCCAAAGCCGCCGCAGTGCCGCGCAGAAAATAATCCGTGGCCGGAGTGGCCAAAAGTATTGAAAACGGATTATGGTCAGGAGGAAGCAATCGCCCTCTTTGGACAGGATCCGCGGGTTTACCAGACAACGGTGAAGGAATTTGTAAAGGATAGGGACGGAAAACTCTGTAAAGTAAAAGCAGTAAGGCTCTCGCCAAAGAAGGATGAGAAAACAGGGCGCATCGCGATGGAGGAAGTCGCGGGCAGCGAGTACGAAATCGCGGCGGAATTGGTGCTTATTGCGGCGGGATTTTTAGGTGCGCAGAAATTTGTGGCGGATGCATTTGGAGTGGAATTAAATAGATATACAAATGTGAATACAAAGATAGATAGTCATGCAACCAATGTACTAAAAGTATTTGCGGCGGGCGATATGCGGCGCGGTCAGTCGCTTGTGGTCTGGGCGATCAGAGAGGGAAGGCTTGCGGCAAAAGAAGTTGATGAATTTTTGATGGGATATACAAATTTATAGTTCCGTATTCTTTAGGGCAGCAGAAAGGAAAATGTTCTATCGCCTTTTTTTGCTGAAACGGTGAAGAGTATTTTAAATTTTTATCCGATAACTTGACATAATATAAGCATTATGATATTTTAAATTTTAGTGGGAAACTAAAAATAAGGATTAGAAGAAAAGCTTATGAAATAATTTTGTAAAATCAAAGATAGGTATGGGGAAATGGGGGGATTTTTATGTTATTGATTCAAAATATCCATCTTAGCTGGGATAAAAACGAGCGTGGGGCAAAGGGAGAGAATGTGCGCCGTCAGTTTCCCCCAGCCTATCTGATCGGGGAACATCCCTTAGGGGAGGTAACAGTCCAAAATCTTAATTTTTATCAGGAGGGGACGAATATTATGGACTTTGTTCAGGCAGAGCATTATTTTTCGGAAAAAAATCTGCCAAAGATCGGTTTTACAGAGGAGCAGACAAAGAGGGAGATAGAAAAACGGATCGTGTGGATAAAAAAACATCAGTATCAAGATTACTCTTGTGTTGATGCGATTAACTTAACAAATTTATCTATTTATCCAAAAGATAATATGTTCGATATTGTTTTTTTCTATGATGAGCGGCGCAGCGGAGTGCCGTTTCGCAGCGGACATAACCGAGACTTTCTAAATCCGGATTCCCGCCTGTACCAGAAAAATAATTTAAATGAAACCGCTTTCCTGCTGAAAAAAAATCAATATGGGCGAATTATCTGGAATGAGCGCAGAGTAGACTATGATCTCGGAACATGGTACTATAAGCTTCATATTTATAATTTATTTTATGCGCAGAAACAAGATGTTCCGAAAAATATTTTTGTGCAGACAGAGCCTGATTTTATATATCGGCAGATTGCCAAATTGTATTGATGGTATAAATAGATTATAAAATAATTATCAGAATATAAACTAATATTTTGGTATCTAATAGAAAATATTTTTATTTTTATGACAGCGGTACACAAAAATTTTGTGTACCGCCAAAAATTTATAATGTTCCAATAAATCGCATAAATGCTTCTTTTCCTGCCGCGTCGCGCTTAAATACACCCGCGTCGGCAAGCACCTCGGCAAAGACTGCACCAATTTCTTCTTTTACGATCGCATCTTTGTTTTCTGGCGTGACATCATCCCTGCGCGCGCGGATTTCGCTAAGCCAGGCAGCGTGCGCTTCCATCTCCGGATGTTTTTTAGTATCCACGCCATTTACTAGCGCGTCCGCCATTGTGCCAAGCTCGTTTGCAAGCCGTCCTGGAAGTACGGCAAGCCCCATTACCTCAATCAGTCCAATATTTTCCTTTTTAATATGGTGTAGCGATGGGTTCGGGTGGTAGAGTCCAAGCGGACGATCCTCAGTTGTCAAATTGTTGCGAAGGACAAGATCGCACTCGAAAACTTCGCCGCGTCTGCGGGCGATCGGCGTGATGGTATTGTGCGGTGTGCCATCTGTTTCAGCAAAGATGGTCGCCGCCCCGTCCGTGTAGCCTCTCCATGCGTGCAGTACCTTTGCGCAGGCAAGAGAGAGTTTTTTGCGGTCCGTTCCCTGTAAGCGGATCACGGACATCGGCCACTTTACAATACCTGCCGTAATGGTTTCAAAACCCGGCAGTATAAAATTTTCTTCGATCGGCGCGGTCTCCATCGCGAAGGTGTAGTGCCCGCCCTGGAAATGTTCGTGGCTTAAAATCGAGCCGCCTACAATCGGCAGATCAGCATTTGAACCGATAAAATAATGTGGCAGGAATTCAAGTACGTCAAAAAGTTTTTCAAATACGGCATCATCGATCTGCATTGGGATATGTTCCTCGCGGAACACGATGCAGTGTTCATTGTAATAGCCGTATGGGGAGTACTGTAAATACCAGTTTGCGCCGTCCACAGTCATTGGAACCGGGCGCAGATTTTGGCGCGCCGGGTGGGAGATGGTACCAGCAAATCCCGTATTTTCAATGCAGAGCTGGCAGGCGGGATAGGAAACTTTAGTCGCAAGCTTTGCAGCGGCAATATCACGCGGATCCTTCTCCGGTTTTGAGCGGTTGATCGTAATATCGAGAGGACCATATTCACTTTGATAAACCCAGTGGAGATCTCTTGCAATGCGTGCAGCGCGGACATAGTCCGTGTCCTTGCTGAACTGATAGTACCAGTCAGTCGCAATTTCCGGGCTTTTTTCATATTCTTCTTTGAATTTTGCGATCACTTCGCGCGGCATTGGAGTCAGAAGCCCCATCAGTTTTGTGTCAAACCGATCGCGCGCGGAGGTGGTATCCTCAATAATGCCCTGTGCAATCGCATGGTCAATCAGTGGGGCAAGAATCTCTTCTAACGTGAGATCCGCAGGGACACTGGGTTCCTCCCACTGAGGAACGCGTAGCACATCCATAAGCTGATTGCGCACACAGATCTCATCGCTTGTGGTGATAAGGTTTCTCGCAATGCCATAGTCAAGCAGTGCTTGAATTGCGTCAATAACGTTCATATGTAATACCGCCTTTCATTTAATTTTGGTTGTCTTTAGTATACCACACTTTGCACCGGATGAAAAGATAAAAAGACAAATTATTTGTTAATAAGCAGAAAAGATGTTGGAAATAAAAAATGTATTCACCGCAGGATCAAGCATCAAGGGAGATAAACAAAAAATAGTTTAAGATGGACTTGCAAAAGATAACCCCATGTATTATACTAAACTGGAATGGTAATTTTAAGTAAGGTAGCACAATGGGTAAACTTATGAAAACTTCAGTTTTTGTGGGTATTAAATATAGAGTAATTCTGCATAGCGGGATGGATTGGAGCATGGGATGAATGCACATATTATAGGAACCGGAAGTTTTCTTCCGGAAAAGATAGTGACAAATTTTGATTTGGCGGAGCGTGTGGAGACAAACGATGAGTGGATTGTGAGTCGCACTGGGATTCGCCAGAGGCATATTGCGGTGGAGGAGAGTACGGCAGAGATGGCAGCTGAGGCGGCAAGGCGCGCACTCTCTGATGCGGATATGGGGGCGGAAGAATTGGAGATGATTCTTTTGGCGACGGTTTCCCCCGACCATATTGTGCCGAGTGCGGCCTGTGAGGTACAGGCGATGCTTGGCGCGAAAAATGCAGTCGCAATCGAGCTTAATGCGGCGTGTTCCGGCTTTGTCTTCGCGCTGAATACGGCGCAGGCGTATGTAAGGGCGGGGATCTATACAAAAATTCTTGTGATCGGTGTGGAGACGCTATCAAAACTGGTGGACTGGAGCGATCGTTCGACCTGTATTTTATTTGGGGACGGAGCGGGAGCTGCGGTAGTAACTGCGGCGCAGGAAGCAGGAATTTTGGATTTTATCCAATTTTCAGACGGCGAAAAAGGCGAAGCACTTTTATGTGATGCCAAACCCCTCTGCAATCTTTTTACAAGCAGGGAGCAAGGGCAGAAATTTGTGAAGATGGACGGGCAGGAAGTCTTTAAATTTGCGGTGCGCCGGGTGAGCGAGTCGATCGACCAGCTTTTTGCGCGCAATCATCTTGAGGCGGGACAGATTGACTGTTATATTTTGCATCAGGCGAACGCGCGCATCATTCAGTCCGTGGCAAGGCATCTAAAGGAAGATATCGCCAAATTTCCGATGAACGTAGAACGCTGCGGCAATACGTCCGGTGCGTCCGTGCCTATTTTGCTGGATGAATTAAACCGCGCAGGGCGTTTAAAACAGGGGGATAAGGTAATTATGTCCGGCTTTGGCGGCGGATTAACCTGGGGCAGCATTTATATGATCTGGTAGTAATGCGACAGTATATTTTCGGGCGGAGGAGGGCAAATTTTTTTGCATCGCCCGAAAAAATCCGAGAAAAAATCTAAAAATTTTTCAAATTGTACTTGACAATTCGAAAAAAAAGGTGCATAATAAATGAGCAACGTCGCCGAGAGATGGCATTGAAAAGGCAGAAAAAATACGGTGATGGTGATTATCGAGGCGTGGCTCAGTTTGGTAGAGCGCTGCGTTCGGGACGCAGAGGTCGCAAGTTCGAATCTTGTCGCCTCGATTTTGTGTGGAAATAAACACAAGTGCTGGAATAGCTCAGCCGGTAGAGCACTTCACTCGTAATGAAGGGGTCGTCAGTTCGAATCTGATTTCCAGCTCGCTATAATAAGAACCGTGGAGTCTACGGTTCTTTTTTATTGCACATGGACACAAATGCACAAGGAAAATAAGATTGATAAGGAAAAGGGAGAGCCATATGAATTTTTTATCTCATTGGGAGAAAGTTTTGTGGGAGGCAATTATATTTTTTATCTACATAATAATTTGTAAGGCATTGACAAGACAGCGTTTTACAAAAAAGTTTTGTTTGGCGATCTCTGGCACGGTTCTCGCGCTGATTTTTGCAGGACAGATTGGGATATTTTTCCTCTCCCGCAATATTATGACAGTGCTTACCCTGCTGCCATTAACGGCGTATCTTCCGAGTATTTTATGTCTGCATATCATTTCAAAATCAGGATTCTTTCAGACAGTGACTGCCTGGGTGACAGGACTGATTGCATACCGTATACTGAAAACATTTCTGAAAGTTCTGATGCAGTCTTTTGATATGGTAGTGGGCATGAAAACAATTTTAATCACGCTCTGCCTATCCATGGCATCGGCTCTGCTTTTATTCCTTGTATTTCGCTTTCTTCGCAAGCCGTTTCGAACGTATATGGAAGGCAGCCACGGAAACTGGATGTTTTTGTGTTTCCCAGTTTTCGTTGTGTTTTTATTATTTTCTTATTTGGGCAGTATGTCGGGAAATGTCTCTTTACAGCTTCTTATTTTGTTTAATATGTTGGCAATTTTTCTTTTGTTAATCAGGGCGTTGGTCGCGTTTGCATCGGTGGAACATATGAAGGAGTCGGAGCGGGTACTGACTGCTTATATGCAGGCGCAGCGCAGAGAATATGAGGAAATGTGTGTCAAAATGGAAACGGGGCGGATCTATCGGCATGATATGCGCCACCACCTGATGGTGTTAGAAAATTTGGCAAAGGAGAGGGATACTGGACGCATTGTGGAATATATTGGGGATCTTTGCGGGAAGCTTTCGAGTACGGAACATAAAGTTTACTGTCAAAACCCTACCGTAAATGTTGTGCTTTCCACTTATATTGAGGAGGCGGAAAAATATTGTGCTGTAGAAACAAAGATCAATATTCCAAAGGAATTGCCGTATGATGAACTGGATATCTGTGCAATTCTGGCAAATGCCTTAGAAAATGCAAAGAACGAGTGCAGGAAGATAAAGGAAAAAGAAAGACCTTATATTCGTATCTTTGCGGATTTAAAGGAGGGGAAAAAACTTTTTCTCAGTGTAGAAAATTCCTGCGGCGAGCCAATTGAATTTGATGCGGACAATCTTCCGATCACACCGGCAGAGAAGAATCATGGAATAGGATTAAAAAGTATCCGCGCGGTGGTAAAAAAGTACAGCGGAATGCTTCAATGTGAATGCCGTGATCGAATGTTTTGTTTAAATGTAGTTTTATTTTGTCCCCGCGAGGAAGTGCCAGAGCAGGAAGTGGAGGTATCTGTCGAAAAACAGCCTTCTTCCAGAATGTCAATATCCGTTATGGTTAGCACTGCCTTGCTGTTTTTTCTGCTGGTTGGCACAATGCCATTATTGACAAGGGCATTTGCGAATGAGGAGGAGGGCAAGTTACAGGGCGAAAAAATTCGTTTGATCGACTGGGGGGATCTGCTCTTTTGTGCCAATGTGCCAGCAGTTCATCTTAAAGATATCCACAAGGAAAACTTTGAGAAACATATGGATCAGATTATCGATCAGATGAAAGAAGAATTTTTATTGTATGCCGGTCGAAAATATATGGGATATGTTGGAGGGGATATCATATATAAAATTATGCAGGACAACGACCGTTTTCTCTCCGTGCGTTTTGACACTGTGATAAATCTTGGCGGCTCTGTAGAATATTGTCGCTGTCTGACCATGGACAAACAAAGCGGCAAGATAATAAGTCTTGATGATCTGTTTACGGATGGTTATATTGAGGCAATCAGTAAAGAGATCCTGCGGCAGATGGAAGAGCAAGTGGCAGGTGGGCAGGCAGCTTATTTTATTCCGGGAGGAATTTGGAGTGAGGAGGAATGTTTTAAAGAAATCACTGCGGACAGAAATTTTTATCTCAATGCCGAAAATAAACTTGTAATCGTATTTGACGAGTACGAGGTAGCTCCGGGAAGTATGGGAATGCCGGAATTTGTTATACCGGAGGAGGTATTAGAAGAATTTAGGCGTTAACGTATTGCGCAGGAAGGACGGATGCGGAACTAAAAATCAGCAGAAGTCCGGAGCAGTGCCGGAAGGAAATTGCGCAGCGGGGCGGAGAAATTTCCTTCCATGGTAAGGGCACTGTGTAGGACGGATGCGGAACTAATAATAGGAGGGTTATTGTATTATGAAAATCACAATCACAGAGAAAATGAGGGAGAAGGCAAGGAGAAGAGGGAGCGTGTTAAAATTAAGCCGAATCCGCACTGGAGGCGCGAAGGGGGCGATCGCTGCGGGGATCACCTTCCTTGTTTTTGGTCTGTTTTCCGGGCTGCCATTTTTGATTCAGGGACTTTTTGGGGGATTATTATTATTTGCCATGATGGGAATCCCAGGATTGATTTTCCTTATCATTGGCGGAATACTGCAAAGGAAAAGAGCGAAGGATTATTTGGGATTTTATGTAAATGAAACTGGATATTCGCGGGAAGAACTTTTGCAGGCGGAGGATGAACTTTTAGCACCACAGACGGCGGCAGTTGGCAATGCAGGCAAAAATGGGATCTCCTGCTATATCACTGAGCATTTTCTTGTCTCAGTCACAAAGGAAGCCTGCTATGTGCGAAAGCTCTCCGATTTGATTGCCGTCTTTTATTCTGAGGAAATTCCGGGAATTGACAGCCAGGTAAGCGGGGTGATGTTTATTTCGGAGAAGGATATTGCCAGGGAGCCGCGCACCAATCCCTATACTTATCGACTGTGCGGTGGTTATTCCAACATTCTTTTAGACAGACAAAGCTGCATGGAAGTGCAGGGGGAAATCGCAAAAAGAGGTGCGGTTATTCTTACCAATCAGAGATTTTCAGATGGAAGAACAATGTATGATCTGTTAAACCTAAATCACTGGGAGGAGGACTGGAGGGCAATTCGACAAGCATTACAGCAGAAGGATGCATTTTAGGGTCAGAATAAGGAAAAAAATGGAAAAGAAAGCAGAACATGATATCAATTTAAACATTCATTATACTGCGCCAGATTGGGTGTGGGAGAAGATCGATGAGGTTTGCAAAACTATGCCTTACTGGAATGAAGTACCAGGAGAGCCAAACTGGAAGGGAGAAGGAATTGCCTTATCTCTGTCTGTGGAGCCAGGCGGTGTTCAAATTTTTGGCTCAATGCAAGGTAAGATATGGGGTGGCTGGTATTCTGAACTGAAAGAGAAATTAACCGAGGCACTCGGATACGAGATCGGAGAACCAGAAGATGGATATGATTTTAAATATGATTGGTGAGAAAATCAAAAGATCAGAGCCGCCGCTTTTTTAATCGTTTTATAATTTGAGTTTTCTGCCCGACATGGTATAATATCGCTAGATATTATATATCGACAGATATTATACCCGCGCTGATTCGTATTCGACCACAGGGAGAATAATTTCTTCTACGAATCATGTTCGCTCCCTAGGAGCGATTCATCCGCCGGAGGCACCATGTCCGAAGGATATGGTATAATATCGCTAGATATTATATATCGCTAGATATTATATATCGCTAGATATTATAAAGGAAATCTGCAGAGAGGGGGCGGGCGAATGAAAAAAGGATCGGCTGGAACTGTCTGGGGGATGTTGATGATTGTGGGCGGTATATTGCTCGCGGGGAGAATTCTGCACTGGTTTGAGTTTGAACTTTTTTTTGCCGGATGGTGGACGCTGTTTTTGATTATTCCGTCGGCGGTCAATTTTATGACGGGACAAAAAGATCGTTCTAAGTCATTGAAGGGATTGATTGTCGGTGTAATGCTTTTGATGGCAGCACAGGGTTTTATTGAGTACCGGATGCTTTTTCCACTCTTAATTGCTGTGTTTTTGATTCTGACAGGAGGACGGATGATGGTTTCCGGTGGGAAGAATTCCCAGTCAGAAAAGATTAAACCAGAAGAATTTTCAAAAAAGAAAGAAAAGCGGAGGGGGAAGGCGGAAAAGAATAGAGCGCGTCATGGCAGGAAAAATTACTACGATAGTGGAGTGAATGACCAGGAAGTACATGACTGGCGAAGAGAGGCGGACAAAGATCAATTTGAGGACGCATCAAATTATAGTTTTGAGGAAGAATACGATTATTATGAGGAAAATGCTTCCGATTCTTTTGCTTGGAATGATTATGCAAACCGAGAGGAGTACCGCAAAGAAAATTATGGGACTTCCGGGAACTTTTTTACTGGTGGTGCGAACCATAACGGGCGTTGCGCCTGCACTTCGATCTTTATGGGGAAGGAAATTAATTATACCGGTGAGGTTTTTGAGGGCGCAGTGCTTTCCTGTATTATGGGTGCGATTGATTTAAATCTTTCCGGGGCGGTTATTTATCATGATGTGATGATAGAGGTTATTTTGATTATGGGCGGGATTGATATTATTGTGCCGAAGGATGTGCGCGTAGTTGTGCAGGACGGATCGGTTTTGGGAAGTGTTGACAATCATGTAAAGAACCGTTCGTTGGGAGCTTCTGCGCCGACGGTCTATGTCAAGACTACCTGTATTTTAGGCGGTATGGATATTATGTGAAAAATGAGAAATTGGAGTTTGAGATGGAAGAACGGCTGGTACTTTGCGGGAGCAATTATTATGAACAAAAATATTATTTTAATGAGAAAGTTTTTGGTCGGCTGCCGCAGCAGATAAAACAGGAACTTCAGATTATGTGTGTACTTTTTACGGAGGATGTTGGCGGGGCACTTTTTTTGGAGTTTGATCCGACAGAGGGGCTTTTGCTGCGCACGGAATGCGACGAAAATGATCTGCTCTACGACGAGATCGGGAGTGTGTTAAAAGCAAAGGCACTTCAGCAGGAGAAGCAGGAATTTTTAGAATCTCTGGAGTTATATTATAGAGCGGTTGTGCTTGGACGGGCGGGAAACAAGGCGTAAATGCGCATAGGAAAATTTTATCGAAAGGACAAAAAAATGATCCTTGCAATTGATGTTGGCAATACAAATATCACTATTGCCGTATTAAGTGATGGAAATGTGGAGGCAAGTTTTCGTCTGACCACACGCACGCCGCGTACTTCGGATGAGTTTGGCGCGCAGCTCTACGGGTTACTTGAGGCAAAAAATATTGTTCCGGTGCAGATTGAGGATGTAATTATCTCCTCGGTAGTTCCGGGAGTGATGTATTCTTTGACGAGCAGTATTATAAAATATTTCGGAAAAACGCCGATCATTGTCGGGATGGGAGTGAGGACGGGAATTAAGATTATCACGGGCAATCCGCGGGAGATTGGGGCGGATCGCATTGTGGATGCGGCAGCGGCGTATGAACTTTACGGCGGTCCGGTCTTTGTGATTGATTTTGGAACGGCGACCACCTACGATCTAATTCTTGCGGACGGTGCATTTGCAGCGGGTATTACTAGTCCTGGGATTGCGATTTGTGCGAACGCGCTTTGGAACGAGACGGCAAAACTTCCAGAAATTGAAATTAAAAAGCCCGCGTCCATTCTGGCAAAAGAAACGGTCAGCAGTATGCAGGCAGGCTTAGTTTACGGCTATATCGGACAGACGGAATACATTATTAAACAGGTAAAGAAAGAGGCGGGACTGCCGAAACTTAAAGTGGTAGCAACTGGGGGACTGGGAAAAATTATCTCAGATGAAACAAAATTGATCGATGTGTACGATCCGATGTTGACGATGAAAGGATTGTGGTGCATTTATCAAAAAAATACTGCTTCCTAGATACTTTTCCGGGAAGATCCCTTAAAAAGTCTTAAAATTATACACAAAAAGCACGCTTTGTCGAAAAATTTTATACGAAAATTCTTCCCAAATCTGCAAAAAGATGGTATATTGGAGTTGTAAAAAAATGGAAATTCCAATATACCATTTTTATATGCGCAGACTCATGCAAATATGCACAAACACACATAAAAAAATATGTTGTTTTAGCGGCGCGGGTTGCGCAGAGAGAGAGAAAAAACTCTCTCCTACTCGATTTAAAGGCAGATAATTAAGAACGGAGGGATTATTATGCTGCAGGAATGGTTGACAAAGGGGGTTTTTCTTTATCTGATGGCTGGGGTGTGCAGCGTCGGAGTCGTGCTGAAGGTGATGTTGTCTACTTATTATAACAGACAGCTATACTGGACGCAGAGAATGGCAACGGCAGGGAAGAAATGGCTGATTAGGATGCGGGAAGATTATGAGGAATGTATGGATGAGGACGGCAGAGTAAACAATGTGAATATCTTTGTGGACAAATACATAGAAGGAAAAAAATTTATGGGAATATTATTATCCACATGGAATAAGATCGGTGGACAAGCATGGATATTATGTGCGGGATTACTTGCGGTTTCGGCGGTTTCCAGCGTATTTTATCAGGTGGAAAGAGAAGCGGTTCTCTTTACTTTTTTTATCGGAACCTGGACAGTGATTATGGCAGTTGTTGTAGACAATATTGCAAATCTTGCGGAGAAGAAAAAACAGATAAAGCGCAATCTTGTGGATTATTTTGAAAATCGCATAAAGGTACAGGAGGAAGAATTTTGGGAGGAGGAGAGCAGAGCATATGAACTGGACACACAGGATGCTGTTTTTAGCAAAGATGAGAAAGAAAGTGTGGAAGAAGAGGAGTCAGCACAAAAAGACACCGCGTTTCGCAGACCGGAGTCTTTAGTTAAAGAGGGCGATTATGTAGCATCCAATGCAGTGCAGCAGAGCGTAGCACAGCAGAGTGCAACAAAGGAAAGCGCGGCGGCACAGCTTGGAGCGGTGCAGGAGGAGGAAAATCCGGGCGAGTATGCGGGGGCAATTCATATTCGCCGCCTCTCAAAGATGGAGGGAGCATCGCCAAGTGACGCAGCTTTAGCGGATGAGGAAGTACAGGGCAATGTAGGCAGAAAGCAGACGGGGAAAACGGAATCTCCAAAATTCTATGTGATCAATGGGGCGGAGAAAAAGGCAGCGCAGGAAGAGGAACTTTCTACTGCGGACAAAAAGCGCAGGGAGAGTAAAAGAGATATGATTGCGCGCCAAAAGAGGGAGCATATAAAATATGAGTTAAAGCGCGAGATCACACAGGATACAAAAAGAAATCCGACTGATCAAAAAGAGGGGGAGCCTTTGGCAGAACTTTTTGAAAAGGCACAAGAGCCAAAGGAAGCCGCCAAACATCCAAAGAAGGCTCCTTCAAAGGAAGCCATCGAGCAGCTTGCGGCAGCACTGGAACTTTTGAAGCGGGAAAATATCTTGGAGGAGACCGCGCCGCTTTTGGCAGCACAGATTGGAAAGGATCAGGAAAATGGCGCGCTGATTGAGGAAGTTTTGCGGGAGTTTTTAATTTGAGCGTTTTTAAAAATTTTTAGGAAAACAGTCGAACAGTATCGAAATTGACAGAAAAAAAGATTGCAAGAAGCGGGATATTCTGGTAAAATAAGGGTAATGCTAGAAAAGGATATGCAGAGGCAGAAAAATGAAAAATCTGACGCAAAAAGGAGATTATAATTATGGCGAATGTAACATTTGACTACAGCGCGGCAAAAAAATTTATCCGTGAGGACGAGATTGCCCACATGAAAAAGACGGCGGAGGCAGCGAAGGCAGAACTTCTTGCAAAGACCGGTGCGGGAAATGATTTTCTCGGATGGATTGATCTTCCAGTAAACTATGATGTGGAGGAGTTTACGCGCATCAAGAAGGCGGCGGAAAAAATTCAGGGCGACTCAGAAGTGCTTTTGGTGATTGGGATCGGCGGTTCATATCTTGGCGCGCGGGCGGCAATTGAGTTCTTACGTCACAGCTTTTACAATTCAGTTTCTAAAGAAGTGCGCAAAACACCGGAGATTTACTATGTCGGCAACAGTATCAGCAGCACTTATATTACCCATCTGATGCAGGTGATCGGCGATCGCGATTTCTCTGTCAATATTATCAGCAAGTCCGGCACAACGACGGAGCCGGCGATTGCATTCCGCGTCTTTAAGAAGATGCTGATTGAGAAATACGGCAAGGAGGAAGCGGCGAAGCGCATCTATGCGACGACGGACAAGGCAAGAGGCGCGTTGAAAAATCTTGCTACTGAGGAGGGATATGAGAGCTTTGTAGTTCCGGACGATGTCGGCGGGCGTTTCTCGGTACTCACAGCAGTGGGATTGCTCCCGATCGCAGTCAGCGGTGCGGATATTACAGCGTTGATGGAAGGCGCGGCAAGTATGCGTGAGAGATGCTTAAACAAGTCGTTTGAGGAGAATGACGCTATGCTTTACGCGGTAGTGCGCAATATTCTTTTGCGCAAAAATAAGTCGATCGAGATTCTCTGCAATTATGAGCCGTCACTGCACTATGTCGGCGAGTGGTGGAAACAGCTCTACGGCGAGAGCGAGGGCAAGGATCAGAGGGGAATCTTCCCGGCAGCTGTAGATCTCACAACGGATTTGCACTCGATGGGACAGTTTATCCAAGATGGGCAGCGCACAATGTTTGAGACGGTGATCAATCTTGAAACTCCAACTTGCGAGGTAATCTTGGAGAAGGAGGATGTTGATCTGGACGGTTTAAATTACCTTGCGGGCAAGAGTGTTGATTTCATCAATAAGAGCGCGATGAAGGGGACGAGACTTGCGCACACGGATGGCAATGTGCCGAATCTTCTTGTCAATCTTCCGGCACAGACCGAATTCTCACTCGGTGAACTCTTCTATTTCTTTGAGTTTGCATGCGGTATTTCAGGCTATATTCTCGGCGTAAATCCATTTGATCAGCCGGGTGTTGAGAGCTACAAGAAAAATATGTTCGCGCTGCTTGGAAAGCCGGGCTTTGAAGAATTGGGGAAGGAACTGCTTACCAGACTGTAGGATGTTTAAGTCTTTATGTATACTTGTAAAACTGCCGCAGATTTCTTGCGGCAGTTTTTTTACCGCAGATTTCTTGCGGCAGTTTTTTTTGCCGCAGACTTTTTGCGGCAGTTTTTTTTGCTGGGGATTATGTGCTTTGCACATAGGGGGAGGAAAACTCTCTCCTACTTGATCGCAGGGACAGAGATAAAGATTTAGATATTTTTTAAGATTCGCTTATTTATGGCAAAGAAACCGCCGATATAAAAAATGTGAATTTCTTATGAAAAATAAAGGGAGCAGAAGGGAGAGAGAATAATGATCTGTAATAGCATATTTTATAATGATCTATACCGGCAGAGAATGGAAAAATTTTTAGGTGAAAAATCAAAGAAAGAATCCGCGCCTTACGGGGGAAACTTATTTGTATTAGATAAGGATGGGACAAAGGAAACCGCGAAAAAACATGGAAAGCAAAGTTTGCTAGATGATGCAGGGGCGGCGGGCAAAGACTCTGCGGGGACACTTCCAAAAACAGAAACCGAGAGCAGAATTATTGTAAAACCGGACGGGACGAAAATCTTACTTATTACAACGCGCTGCGGTCAAAGTGTGCGGGTAAAAAGTTTAAAACTTTCTGATCCTACCGATATGGAAAATGAGGGAAAGAATCAAAGAGTTGCACAGGAAGAGCTGGAGGAAAAAATGGAAAAGGTAAAAAATGGAAGTGCAGCGATGGTATCGGGCGAGGAAGGCACTGGCGAAGATATGTCAGCGGAAGCTGGGCAGATGGCTTTTGCTTTGATACAAGAGTGAAATTGACAGAATAAATATTTTGGAGGGAATGAATAATGAAGTTAGCAGTCGTATTTCCGGGTGTTGGCTACCATGTGGATAAACCCTTGCTTTACTATGCAAAAGATTTAGCTGCATCGCTTGGCTATGAAATTATAGAGATAAAATATGGGGATCTCCCCTCTAGGATCAAGGGTTCGCCAGAAAAAATGCGGCGGGCATTTACCATTTCTTTGGAAAATGCTTTGTCTTCTCTAAAGGAAGTGGAATGGGAGAAATATGAAGAAATCTTATTTATTTCCAAAAGTATTGGGACGGCAGTTGCGGCGGAGGCGGCAAATCAGATGGGAATAAAAACACGCAATATTTATTATACCCCGGTGGCGGAAACCTTTCAGTTTTCGGTACAGCCGGGGATCGCATTTCATGGCACGGCGGATAGCTGGGTGGAAACAGGAGTACTGCAAAAATTTTGTGCGGTACATGGGATACCGCTCTTTATTACGGAAGGAGCAAATCACTCGATGGAGACGGAGGACACCCTTGAAAATATCCGAATCCTTTCCGGTATTATGGAACAGACATCGAACTATATGCAAAAAATCAGGAATAATTATCAATTTTAGAACAAGGATTGGCGGCTTGCAGTGGCAAAGAAGAACCTTATGAAAACATTGATAAAACCAAAAGAGTAAAGAAAATAGAAAAAAGAAACGGAGATTACAGCGAAAAATTGCAAGAACTATGAAAAAAATAAGAAAGGAGAAAGTTACGATAAAACAAAAAATATAATAAAAGCAGAAAAAAACTATTAAAACTGTATCACTGACTAACAAAACGAGTATCCATCCTAAAAATTATAGAAATCGTATCGCTTAAATTATAAAAATAGATACTGATATGTTAGTCAGAAATTTACGCTTATGGAGTGTACAAAGAAGTTCAGAAATTTTTTGAACTTTGTTAGTAGTATCTGAGTGATTCGATACCAAAGCATACACGTTGAAGTAGGAACGGAACATAAAGTTTTATATAGTTATTATAGACTTTTATAAGTTTTCAGTAACGGTAAAAAATATGAATGCGGCAGCAATAATAAAACTTATGGGAGCAAAGAAGAATTTTGAGAGAAATCATCCCAAATTTGGAGCTTTTGTAAAAAAGATGTTAGAGCGGGAAATTGAGGAGGGAACGGTGCTTGAAATTACGGTGACAAGACCGGGAGAAGAACCAGTGCGGGCAAATATTAAGGTGCAGGCTTCCGATCTTGAACTTTTGCGGGGACTAAAGGAAATGTCGGAAAACGGAGGAGTATAAAGGGCTTTGCTATGGCAAGCTTCTAAAAAACATACCAATATAATGATTTCCAAGTTGACATTTGCTAAAACTATGGTATAATATCGCTAGATATTATATATCGACAGATATTATACCTGTGCTGATTCGCATTCGACCGCAGGGAGAATAATTTTTTCTATAAGTGAGCAAACTTTTTATTGTCACAGGTGGATCAAAAAAACAAATAAAACGCTGAGGAGACAAGTAACAGACGGCGTATGTCAGAGAGGGATGGATCTTGCTGAAACCGTCCTCATATCAAGTCGGTGAAGACCAGCTCCGAGTGGCTCTAATACAGCCCGGTGATTCCGTTATCGTCGTCAATGAAGCCGGCAGCAGGATTTAGTGTCCGCTGCAAGAAGGGTGGAACCGCGGGTATATGCTCGTCCCTTCCGAGACTGGATTGTCTTGGAAGGGACATTTTTTATATGTATATAAGCAAATATATATAAACATATATAGAATATAGCTGCCAATGCAACGCGCCCCGCGCGACGAGGTTATGTGTTTTGCACATAGGGAGGAAAAACTGCCCCTGCTCGATTTCCAGCTTTTCAGACAGTGTGGTAAAAAATGTAAAATATTGCAGGAATTTTTTAATTGCTCTGCGGAAAATGGAGGTTTTTATGAAGATTACATTAAAGGATGGCTCTGTAAAGGAGTATGCGGGCGAAATGTCCGTGATCGATATTGCGAAGGATATCAGTGAGGGACTTGCCAGAATGGCCTGTGCCGGCGAGGTGGATGGAAAAGTGGTGGATCTTCGCACCATGATTTCCAGGGACTGTATGCTAAGTATCTTAACTTTTCAGGATGATGCGGGGAAAAAAGCTTACCGCCACACCACTTCCCATGTGCTTGCCCAGGCGGTAAAACGCCTCTATCCGGAAGCTAAGCTTGCTATTGGTCCGTCCATCGACAATGGTTTCTACTATGATTTTGACTGCCCGCCATTTGACCGCGATGCATTAGATGCATTAGAGACGGAGATGAAAAAAATCATAAAGGAGGGTGCGGAACTTACGCGCTTTACCCTGCCGCGCGAAGAAGCAATCAAATTTATGCAGGAAAGGGAAGAGCCGTATAAGGTGGAATTAATTTGTGATCTGCCTGAGGATGCGGAAATCTCCTTTTACCGCCAGGGAGATTTTGTGGATTTATGCGCAGGTCCTCACCTGATGAGTACAAAAAATATTAAGGCGATCAAGCTGACTTCCTCCTCCGGCGCGTACTGGCGCGGAAGCGAAAAAAATAAGATGCTGACCCGCATCTATGGTACGGCGTACACAAAGAATGCGGAATTAGAGGAGTATCTGGCATATTTGGAGGAGATCAAAAAGCGCGATCACAATAAGCTTGGTCGCGAGATGGAGTTGTTTACCACTGTGGACGTAATTGGGCAGGGACTGCCGCTCTTGATGCCAAAGGGAACAAAGATGGTGCAGACCTTGCAGCGTTGGATTGAGGATCTGGAAGATAACGAGTGGGGCTATGTGCGCACGAAAACGCCACTGATGGCAAAAAGTGATCTCTATAAGATTTCCGGTCATTGGGATCATTACAAAGAGGGAATGTTTGTACTCGGCGATGAGGCGAAGGATAAGGAAGTGTTTGCATTGCGTCCGATGACCTGTCCGTTCCAGTATTATGTATATAAAGCAAGTCAGAAATCCTACCGCGATCTGCCTCTGCGCTATGGCGAGACTTCGACGCTGTTCCGCAACGAAGATTCCGGCGAGATGCATGGACTGACGCGCGTGCGCCAGTTTACAATCTCCGAGGGGCATTTGATTGTGCGTCCGGATCAGATGGTGGAGGAGTTTAAGGGCTGCCTGGCATTGGCAAAATACTGTCTGACCACGCTCGGCTTACAGGATGATGTGACTTATCATCTCTCCAAATGGGATCCGGAAAACCGCGAGAAATATATTGGGGAGCCGGAGGTCTGGGAGCAGACTGAACAGCATATCCGCGATGTATTGACGGAACTGGATATTCCATTTACGGAGGAGGTCGGTGAAGCGGCGTTCTACGGACCAAAGGTGGATATTAACACAAAGAATGTCTACGGCAAAGAAGATACGATGATCACGATTCAGTGGGACGCGCTGTTAGCGGAACAATTTGATATGTATTATATTGATCAGAATGGGGATAAAGTGCGCCCGTATATTATTCACCGCACATCCATGGGCTGCTACGAGAGAACGCTTGCATGGCTGATTGAGAAATATGCCGGCAATTTCCCGACTTGGCTTTGTCCAGAGCAGGTGAGAGTGCTGCCGATCTCGGATAAGTACAACGATTATGCGAACAAAGTACTTGCCCAGTTAAAGAAAAACGGTATTTTGGCAACCGTCGATGCGCGCGCAGAAAAGATTGGATTTAAGATCCGCGAGACAAGGTTGGCACATGTTCCTTATATGCTTGTCGTTGGACAGAAGGAGGAGGAGCAGGGCATGGTTGCGGTGCGCAGCCGTTATCTTGGCGACGAGGGACAAAAACCTTTGGATAGCTTTATTGCGGCGATCTGCGAGGAGATCCGCACAAAGGAGATCCGCAAAGTGGAAGTAAAGGAAGAAACGAAATAGTATGAAAATTTTTACAAGAGAAATTTATAGTAAAACGTAATTGTAAAAAGCAATTGGGCAGGAGGCGGTGATTAACCGTCTCCTGCTCAATTATTTTAATGTGAATTGGGTTTTCTCACTTTCATTTTCTTCACAGAGCAGCCTGATAAAATATCTTGCTGCCTCTGGTAGTGGCAGGGCAGTGTCGCAGGCGGCAACCAGTGTTCGTCCGGGCAGTGGCTGTTCGGTTTCCAGTATGATCAGCCCATCCGAATTACCGCCGGAAACGCAGAAATCTGGGACAAAGGCAATGCCGAGTCCAATCCGTGCAAAATCGATTAAAAGATCATTGCTGCTCAATTCAATGGCAGGTGCCAGTTCCAGCGAGTGCTGCAAAAAAAGATTATGTAAAAACGTGCTTGTTGTGGAAAGCTTTCCGAGCATAAGGATGGGGAGTTTTTGCAGATCCTTTAGGGAAAGTTTTTTGCCCGCGAGGGGAAAATAATCCGGGTTGGCAATAAATACATCGCGAAAGCTCTTGACTTCATAAAGTTCCATGTCGTTCGTCAATGCTGGATTCGGGGAGTTCGCGACAATTAGGTCAGCTTTGCCTTCCTCCAAAAGCTCCGCGCAGCGCAGGGAAGTGCCATTTAAGATGCGCAGATGAATCTGTGGATAGATCCGGTGAAAGCGGCTTAGATAGGGGACGAGGTAATAGCGGCAGATCGTGTCGCTCGCGGCAATGCGAAGCTGGGAGGTTCCGGTTTTGGTGCAGGAGATGAGCTGGTTTTCTCCACGGCTAATCAAATGAATAGCTGGCTCGATATGTTTGAATAAAATTTCCCCTTCCCTGGTCAGGGAAACCCGCTTTGTGCTGCGGATAAACAAAGTAATATCCAGTCGTTTTTCCAGAACTTTAATGGATTGGCTGACAGCGGACTGAGAGATAAATAATTCGCTTGCCGCCTCGGAAAAACTCAGTGAGCGGGCAACGTGATAAAATACTTTATACAACTCATAATTGATATCCATATCTGCGGGCAACCTCCTTGCCTTTTCCCTAGATGAAAGTACTACAAGATCACATACAGGTAGGCACAGGAGAGTACCACCTGTAAGATCAGGAAGCGGAATACCGTCTGAGTATCCGACCATCCGGAATTTTTCCGCGCGTGATCATGCAGGGGCGTGCGTGTGTTCTTTAAAATATGGATTTTTAAGAAGCGCAGCAGTGCCACTTTAAGCAAGCCAATCCCTCCGTCCACAAGAAAGACTAGACAGAAAACTAAGTAGATAAATGGTCTTCCGGATTTTAAGGTGAGCAGTGCCAGCAAAAGCCCGATCGCGCGAGAGCCAGCATCCCCCATTAAAAGCTTGCTTGGGGAGGCATTGAACCAGAGATAGCCGAGCAGACAGATAATCATCAAAAGACAGATCTGTCCATAAGCAGCATTCTCAAGAGTAACCCGGAATAAGACAAAGTACGAAATAAGCGAGATAATCGCAATACTTCCGCACAGCCCGTCAACACCGTCAGAACAGTTTGTGACGTTGATGGAAACCCATATTAAAATCATTGCCAAAAGAATATATACTGCTTTTGGCAGTGTAAAGGAAGTGTTAAAGAGCATAATTGTAATATCTGTGCCGTTGAAATTGACGTAGGAAAACGCGCAGACAAAGGCGATTATAAGGTCAATCAGCCCTTTTTTATATTCTCCCCATGGCGTTTTTGAACTGTCGTCTAAGTAACCGCTTAGCATTGCTGCCGCCAGCATAATCAGGTAAATCAAAAGTTCTTTCTCAAATGGGACAAAGAAGAACGCGATCGCACAAAAAACAAGGATAAAGACAAGCCCTGCCCCGCGGGGTTTTCCCTGCGAGAGCGCGCCGTTCACCGCAAAAGCACGTCCACCGTCACGCGGCAAAATATTCTGCAATGCTTTGAGCAAAAAACAGGTCAGCAAAAATGCCAGGATCAGCCCGAAAAAGGCAATCCATTTTGCGGCGGAATCTGGTAATAATAAGTACAGCATAATAGCCTCCGTTCGTTTCTATGGATATAGTGCTTATCCATAGATTATGTTATGTTGTCTATTTTACTACAGAATTTTGAATTTGTATAGCGAGGATTTTTGTTTTTTCTTTTCTTAATATAGTAAAATTGATATATATTCTGGAAATTTTTGTATATTTATGAAAAAGAAACGCCAAAAAGGAAGACAGAAAATCGTAAGATTTTTTCTTGTGTCGTATGATTGCATATTGTGGCGGGTTATGCTATGATAAATTCCGGACAAAAATTCAGTATGGAAATTTCTGGAAATTAAATTCACAACACAAATTTTTGTCACGGGCAAATATTTGGGAAAAAGCCAAGGCAGGCAAAATGCATGGGGGTATGAAAATGGATAGGAGAGAGTTAAAAAGAGGAACAAAGAAAAAAGAGAGGCAGACAAATACGGGGAGCTGGGGAGTGCAGGGACATCGAACCAAAAAGAAGATACCGGAAGTGGTAAGGAATGCGGTCGCACGCGCGGGATTTTTTGCGGCAGTACTTATTTGGTGCGAAATGGCATTTCATCTGTGTGTGTTTCAAAAATTTAGCGGAAATCTGATTTTTCCAGTATTGTTTGCGGCGGCAGCGGGATGTTTAGCTTCCATCCTCGGCACTGTTTTTCGCGGTCATATCAACAAAATCATCACTATTATTTTTACCGTGCTTGTAGCACTCTGGTATTCGACACAGACAGTTTACGAGCATATTTTCAAAGCGTTTCTATCGGTCAATTCCATTAAGGAAAATGGTGCGGACGCGGTGGGAGAATTTTATATGCAGGCACTCAAAGGAATTGTGTCGCAGCTTTTCCCTATTCTTTTGTATTTTCTGCCGCTTGTTCTGCTGCTTTTTCTGTTCAGAAACAAAAAGCTTGGGTTTTGGCGATCGGTCTTTAGGGTTCCAGCAATTCAGGCGGGGATGGCATTGTTCTTTTATTTGATTGCCGTTCTTGCTTTGCGCCTTCCGGGAAAGGAAGCGTTTTCACCATATGATTTGTATTACAAGGATTTTGTAATGGATCTGTCAATGGAAAAACTCGGTGTGCTGACCTCTACCAGAAAGGATATTATGCAGGTCTTTGGCAAAAAGCAGGATGATGCGCTTGACGATGTGGTCTTTATCGGGTTGGAAGGGACAGCAACACCGGTGCCAACAAATGCACCTTCTGATATACCAACTTTAACTACAGAACCTTCTGCACCGATAAATGGCTCGGACAAAATCACACCAACTCCCGAATTAACGCCAAGTGCCACGCCAATGCCAACCCCGACTCCGTTAGATACTTCGCCCAATGTGTTAGATATTGATTTTGGGGCACTTGCGGAAAATGAGCCGAAAAAAACAATCAAGAATCTGCACAGCTATATGGCGAACTCCGCTCCGACCAACAAAAATGAGTACACGGGGATGTTTGAGGGGTACAATCTGATTATGCTGACTGCGGAGGGCTATTCGCAGTGGGCAGTC
The DNA here is from genome assembly GCA_910585065.1 of uncultured Lachnospiraceae bacterium. GTDB lineage: Bacteria > Bacillota > Clostridia > Lachnospirales > Lachnospiraceae > RGIG4057. The sequence continues at coordinate 2,836 of CAJUCG010000018.1, read as the reverse complement.
AACGAAGAGATCACGCCGACGCTCTACAAGATGGTACACGAAGGCTTTTATTTTGAGAATTATTATACGCCGCTGTGGTGGACAAGTACGAGCGACGGAGAGTTTGTGGAATGTACGGGACTGATTCCAACCGGGACAAACAGTTTCTATAAGACGGCGGATCATTATATGCCGCTTGGGTTTGGCTGGCAGTTTTCGCGTCTTGGCTACAGCGCGAGGGCATACCATAATCATTCTTATACCTACTATCACCGCGATAAGACGCATCCAAATATGGGGTACGACTATAAGGGCGCAAAGGGCGGCGGTCTTGAAGTCAAACTTACCTGGCCGGAGTCGGATCTTGAGATGATGCAGGTCACAGTGCCGGAATATATTGGCGACGAGAAATTTCACGCTTATTATATGACAGTCAGCGGGCATATGGAGTACAATTGGGGCGGCAATTCCATGTCGGCAAAAAACCGGGACTATGTAAAGGATCTTGCACTTTGTGAGGAAGCTAAAGCGTACCTTGCGGCACAAAAGGAACTTGACTTCGCACTGGAGTATCTGCTTAGTCAGCTTGAGGAGGCGGGGGTTGCCGACCGAACTGTGATTGTGCTTTCCGGCGATCATTATCCTTATGGGATGGAGAAATCTTCGATCGACGATCTGGCGGGGCATGAAGTAGAGGAAAATTTTGAATTGTACAAGAGTCACCTGATCCTTTACTGTCCGGGCATGGAGCCGGTCACCGTGACAAAACCCTGCTCGGCACTTGATATTGTGCCGACCGTGTTAAACCTCTTTGGCGTGGAGTACGATTCAAGACTTTATATGGGGCAGGATATCCTCTCAACCGCCTCCCCGCTTGTAATGTTCTCAAACAAGAGCTATATTACGGACAAGGTAATGTACAATTCAAAGACTGGTGAAGTTACAAAGCTTGTAGATGAAGAATTACCGGAAGATTATGTAAAAACAGTTTCTGCAATTGTAAAGAATAAATTTAATATCTCGGCGGCGATTATTACAGAAGATTATTACTCCTATTTGAAGGAGTATCTGCCAAAGCAATAAAAGTACTATTTGTGTATTGACGCGATCCGCGGATTTCTGTATAATGGGCATGAAGAAACGGCATAAGAAAGGCAGGTAAATTCATGTATTCATTTGATGAGATCAAAAATTTTGATCCGGAGCTGGCACAGAGCATTGAACTTGAGATCGGCAGGCAAAACGATCATATTGAGCTGATCGCTTCGGAAAATTTTGTAAGCAAAGCAGTTATGGCGGCGATGGGTAGCCCAATGACGAACAAGTATGCGGAAGGGTATCCGGGAAAGCGTTACTATGGCGGGTGCCAGTTTGTAGATATCGCGGAAAACTTGGCGATCGACCGCGCAAAGAAGCTTTTTGGCTGCACCTATGCGAATGTTCAGCCGCATTCCGGCGCGCAGGCAAATATGGCAGTATTTTTCGCACTCCTACAGCCGGGCGATACGGTGATGGGAATGAATCTTGCGCACGGCGGACACTTAACACACGGAAGCCCAGTCAATTTCTCCGGAACTTATTTTAATATTGTGCCTTACGGTGTGAATGACGAGGGTGTTATCGACTACAATGAGGTCGCGCGGATCGCAAAAGAATGCCGTCCGAAATTGATTGTGGCGGGCGCGAGTGCCTATGCAAGAAAAATTGATTTTAAGCGGTTCCGCGAGATTGCGGACGAGGTAGGCGCGTTCCTGATGGTGGATATGGCGCATATTGCGGGGCTTGTAGCGGCAGGATACCACGAGAGTCCGATCCCGTATGCACATGTCACAACGACGACGACACACAAGACGCTAAGAGGACCAAGGGGCGGTCTGATTCTTTCAAGTGAGGAGTTTGCAAACGAACACAAATTAAATAAGGCGGTATTTCCGGGAATTCAGGGGGGACCGTTAATGCATGTGATCGCGGCAAAGGCAGTCTGCTTTAAGGAGGCACTTGACCCGTCATTTAAGATTTATGCGGGGCGGATTATTGAGAATGCACAGGCACTCTGCAAGGGGCTTTTGGAGCGCGGCTTTAAAATTGTTTCAAACGGCACGGACAATCATCTGATGCTTGTGGATTTACAAAATATGGGAATTACCGGCAAAGAAGCAGAGAGAGTGCTTGACGAGGTCAATATCACAGCAAACAAAAACACTGTTCCCAATGATCCTGCCTCCCCGTTTGTTACAAGCGGTCTGCGCTTAGGTACTCCGGCGGCAACCACAAGGGGATTAAATACACAGGATATGGATGTGGTGGCGGAGGCGATCTCGCTGGCAATCCATGATCTAACAAAGAATAAAGAGCAGGTACTCGCAATGGTTAAGGGACTGACGGATAAATATCCGTTGTACTAATCATTTGTATTAAGTTTTACCTATACAGGATAAAGAAAAGCGGCGGATAAGGAAAACCTTGTTCGCTGTTTTTTTTGCGCGGACTTGCATATGGAAATTTAGAGAATAATTGTTTATCCCTGCAAAGTATGCCGAAAAAACCGCGATCTGTGCCTTACTGCTTTTATTAAAAAATTTTTTTGTTATAATTAAGATATTTCATTCTGCCCGTAAGAGGATCAGAAAAAGTTCAAGGCAAGAAATAATTGAGACAGCGGGGGAACTTTTCTTTGATCCTCAGGCGAGTGAAGCGGAGAGGGGCAAAGATTAAAAATCAAAAATTTTTAACCTGTAAGTTTTGTGCTGTGCCAAAACCCGTGCAGTAAGCTGCTCCTAAAAATAAGTCGCAGCATGGAGGAAAGTATGAAAAGACAGCAAAAAAGGTGGATGGCAGCCACTCTTGCGATGCTGAT